>NZ_LUVY01000018.1:0-253403 GCF_002992185.1 Pseudomonas sp. LLC-1
GTGACTGCACAGGTCTTCAATACTGCGCGGTTCTTGTGGGAGCTGGCTTGCCGGCGATGGGCTGCAAAGCAGCCCCATTTACACCGATCAGTCAGCCAGACGCCAAGTAGTAGTACCCTTGCTGTCTTCCAGCACCACACCCATGGCGGTCAACTGGTCGCGAATCCGGTCCGACTCGGCCCAGTTCTTGTCCGCACGCGCCTGCAGGCGCGCCTGAATCAGGCTTTCAACCTCGGCCGCATCGACCTTGCCTTCGGCGCCCGCTCGCAGGAAGTCATCGGCTTCCAGCTGCAGCACACCCAGCACATCACCCAGCTCACGCAGGCGACCCGCCAGGCCGGCAGCGGCCTCCGGGTCGCTGTCGCGCAGGCGGTTGATCTCACGCACCAGGTCGAACAGCACGGCGCAGGCTTCGGGAGTACCGAAGTCGTCGTTCATCGCCACGCTGAAGCGCTCGACGAACGCCTCGCCACCCTTGGCTGCCACGCGTGGCAAGCCGCGCAGGGCGTGGTAGAAGCGCTCCAGCGCGCCCTTGGCGTCACGCAGGCTGTCTTCGGAGTAGTTGATCGCGCTGCGGTAGTGGCTGGCCACCAGCAGGTAACGCACCACTTCCGGGTGGTACTTTTCCAGCACGTCACGGATGGTGAAGAAGTTGTTCAACGACTTGGACATCTTCTCGCCATTGATACGGATCATGCCGCAGTGCATCCAGGCGTTGGCGTACTGCTTGCCAGTGGCCGCTTCGCTCTGGGCAATCTCGTTCTCATGGTGCGGGAACTCCAGGTCGCTGCCACCGCCGTGAATGTCGAAGCTCTCGCCCAGGCAGCACGTGGACATCACCGAGCACTCGATGTGCCAGCCCGGACGGCCCGGGCCCCATGGCGACTCCCAGCTCGGCTCGCCCGGCTTCACGCCCTTCCACAGCACGAAGTCCAGCGGGTCTTGCTTGGCTTCGTCAACCTCGATGCGCGCGCCGATGCGCAGGTCTTCGATCTTCTTGCGCGACAGTTTGCCGTAACCGACGAACTTGCCGACGCGGTAGTACACGTCGCCATTGCCTGGGGCGTAGGCGTAACCCTTGTCGATCAGGGTCTGGATCATCGCGTGCATGCCGGCGATGTGGTCGGTGGCACGCGGTTCCTGGTCTGGCGGCAGGATGTTCAGGCGGCGCTCGTCTTCGTGCATCGCATCGATCATGCGGGCGGTCAAGGCGTCGAAGGTTTCGCCGTTCTCGTTGGCCCGGTTGATGATCTTGTCATCGATGTCGGTGATGTTGCGCACGTAGGTCAGGTCGTAGCCGCTCTTGCGCAGCCAGCGGGTGACCAGGTCGAACGCCACCATGCTGCGGCCATGGCCCAGGTGGCAGTAGTCGTACACGGTCATGCCGCACACGTACATGCGCACCTTGTTGCCATCCAGCGGCTTGAAGGTTTCCTTCGCTTTGCTCAGGGTGTTGTAGATGGTAAGCACGGCGTTTCCTCAGCTGCCCCAGGAGTCACGCAGGGTGACAGTGCGGTTGAACACCGGGCGGCCCGGCTGGCTGTCTTTCAGGTCGGCGCAGAAGTAGCCTTCGCGCTCGAACTGGAAGCGGTCCTCGGGCTGGGCCTGGGCCAGCGACGGCTCGGCACGGCAGCCGCTGAGCACTTGCAGCGAATCCGGGTTGATGTTGTCCAGGAAGCTGCCGCCCTCCTCGGTCTTTTCCGGGTTCGGCGAGCGGAACAGACGGTCGTACAGGCGCACTTCGCACTCGACGCTGCCTTCGGCCGGTACCCAGTGGATCACGCCCTTGACCTTGCGGCCTTCAGGGTTTTTGCCCAGGGTGTCCGGGTCGTACGAGCAGCGCAGCTCGACGATGTTGCCGTCGGCGTCCTTGATGGCCTCGTCGGCGCGGATCACGTAGCTGCCACGCAGGCGCACCTCACCGGCCGGTTCCAGGCGCTTGTAGCCCTTTGGCGGCTCTTCCATGAAGTCGTCGCGGTCGATGTACAGCTCACGGGAGAACGGCAGCACGCGCACGCCCATGTCTTCTTTCGGGTGGCGCGGCAGTTCAAGCTGCTCGACCTGGCCTTCCGGGTAGTTGGTGATGACCACTTTCAGCGGGCGCAGCACGCACATGGCACGCGGCGCGGTGCGGTCGAGGTCGTCACGGATGCTGAATTCGAGCATCGACATGTCGACCACGCCGTCGGAACGGTTGGTGCCGATCATTTCGCAGAAGTTGCGGATCGAAGCCGGGGTGTAGCCACGGCGACGGAAGCCGGACAGGGTCGACATGCGCGGGTCGTCCCAGGCTTCGACGTGCTTCTCGTCAACCAGCTGCTTCAGCTTGCGCTTGGACGTGATGGTGTAGTTCAGGTTCAGGCGGCTGAACTCGTACTGACGCGGGTGCGCCGGCACCGGCAGGTTGTCGAGGAACCAGTCGTACAGCGGACGATGCCCTTCGAACTCCAGGGTGCAGATCGAGTGGGTAATGCCCTCGATGGCATCCGACTGGCCGTGGGTAAAGTCGTAGTTGGGGTAGATGCACCACTTGTCACCGGTCTGGTGGTGGTGGGCATGGCGAATGCGGTACAGGATCGGGTCGCGCAGGTTCATGTTTGGCGAAGCCATGTCGATCTTGGCCCGCAGCACGCGCTCGCCGTCCTTGAACTCGCCAGCCTTCATGCGGGCGAACAGGTCGAGGTTGTCTTCCACGCTACGCTCGCGGAACGGGCTGTTCTTGCCCGGTTCCTTGAGGTTGCCGCGGTATTCCTTGGCTTGCTCGGGGGTAAGGTCGCAAACGTAAGCCTTGCCCTGCTTGATCAGCTCGACGGCCCAGTCGTGCAACTGGTCGAAGTAGTCGGAGGCGTAGCGCACGTCGCCCGCCCAATCGAAGCCCAACCACTTCACATCGCTCTGGATGGCGTCGATGTACTCCTGGTCTTCCTTGGCCGGGTTGGTGTCGTCGAAGCGCAGGTGGCAGACGCCGCCGAATTCCTTGGCCAGGCCGAAGTTGACGCAAATCGACTTGGCGTGGCCGATGTGCAGGTAGCCGTTAGGCTCCGGCGGGAAACGGGTGACGATGCTGCTGTGCTTGCCCGAGTCCAGGTCGGCCTGGATGATCGGCCGCAGGAAGTTCGCAGGGACAGCGGGGGCGCCTTTGGCAGCGGCGTTGGGCGCGTTGTCGGCAGTGGGCTTGCTCATAGGATCCTTGAATGCACGTGTCCGGCCTGGGTAGGCCGATTGAATCAAAGGGCCTATCATAGCCGAAGCAGTCAAGCTGCTGACAGTCGGGCCCGGACAAACTGGCGTGATTTATCACGGCTTTTTGCCGCAGCCTGGCAAAATGGCCAGTGCGCGCCATGTGTCGCGATCACCTGATCCTGCGTCAGGTAATAACCCGCGCCCTGCGCACCCTAATTTCTGATTGCCTTGAAAAAGCGAGTTTCAGCATGTCCAAAGTCAAACTGAGCACCAACCACGGCGACATCGTCCTGCAACTGGACGCCGAGAAAGCGCCGCAGACCACCGAAAACTTCGTTCAGTACGTCAAGGACGGCCACTACAATGGCACCGTGTTCCACCGCGTGATCAAGGGCTTCATGATCCAGGGTGGCGGCTTCGATGCCAACATGAGCCAGAAGAAAACCCGCGCCACCATCCAGAACGAAGCCGACAATGGCCTGAAGAACAAGAAGTACAGCATCGCCATGGCCCGTACCATGGAGCCGCACTCTGCCTCGGCGCAGTTCTTCATCAACTCGTCCGACAACGACTTCCTCAACCACAGCGGCAAGAACGTGCAGGGCTGGGGCTACGCCGTGTTCGGCGAAGTGATCGAAGGCCGTGAAATCGTCGACGCCATCGAAAAGGTCGCCACCGGCTCCAAAGCTGGCCACCAGGACGTTCCGAAAGACGACGTGATCATCGAGAAAGCCGAGATCATTGAGTGATCCTGCTGATCTCCGATCTGCATTTGCAAGAAGAACGCCCGGATATTTCCCGGGCGTTTCTTGATCTGCTCGATGGCCGCGCCCGCCACGCCAAGGCGCTGTACATCCTTGGTGATTTTTTCGAAGCGTGGATTGGCGACGATGCCATGACGCCCTTCCAGCAGTCGATCTGCCAGGCCATGCGCCGGCTGAGCGACAGCGGCACGGCCATCTACCTGATGCACGGCAACCGCGACTTCCTGATTGGCCAGGCCTTTTGCGACGCTGCTGGCTGCACGCTGTTGAGTGACCCCAGCGTGATCGAGCTGGGCGGCGAACAGGTGCTGCTGATGCATGGCGACACCCTGTGTACCCGCGACCTGGGCTACATGAAGATGCGCCGCTTGCTGCGCAACCCGCTGAGTTTGTGGATCTTGCGTCACCTGCCGCTGTCGGCCCGCTACAAGCTGGCGCGCAAGCTGCGCAGCGAAAGCCGCACGCAAACGCGGATGAAGTCTACCGAGATTGTCGACGTCACGCCGGAGGAAGTACCCAAGGTGATGGCGGAACATGGCGTGCGCACGCTGGTGCATGGCCATACCCACCGGCCGGCGATACACAAGCTGGTGGTCGATGGGCAGCCGGCACGGCGTATCGTGCTGGGGGACTGGGACCGCCGGGGCTGGGCCTTGCAGGTGGATGAGCAAGGGTTTCAGCTGGCGCCTTTCGAGTTTTCCTGACAGCCCTGTGTCTGTAGCACTGACCCTATCGCCGGCAAGCCAGCTCCCACAAGTCGGCCACAGGATTCAAATCTTGTGGGTGACCTGTGGGAGCTGGCTTGCCGGCGATAGGGCCAGAATGCCTTACTGCTGAGCCACTGCCCCTTTGTCTCGCTCACTGATCACCACTTCCCGATACTCTGGGTCAGCCTTGATCTGCGCCTCGGTAAACGGAATCACCGCCAGCTGCTTGGCGGCGAACGCCTTGGTCTGGTCGCTGGCATGCGCCGAAGCTGCTTCGCTTGACTGGGAAAACGCCAGCAACCCACGAGCCTCTGGCCCCTTGTCGGTAAAGCTGACCAGTTGCAGGTAACTGGTACCGCTCACCACCAGCCGCTTGCCCTGACCGTGCGGCACACTGTACATCGCGTTATACACGCCCAGCGCCTGTGGGCCACCCGGCACCGGCGTGCCATCGAGCGCCTGCTGTACCTGCCCCCAACGCGCCTCACCCGCCACGCCGCTTTCATTCACCTGCTTGAGCGAAGCCAGCGCAGCCTCGTGCACCAGCTTGCTCACGGCCGCTTGCTCTACTGCCAAGCCTCGCGGGGTGTGCTGCGGATCGGCCGGGTTGAAGGCCACCCGCCAGCTTTCCGGGTGTTCGGCCAGGGCATTGAACAGGTTCTGGAAGTGCACCAGGCCAATGCCGCTGTCCAGGTCAGCCTTGCCATTCCAGGCCGCCAGGCTGCTGCAGACGGCTTGCACATCCACGCCTGCGCCCTTGCACCACTGCAGCAGGTCTGGCAGCACCAGGCTGGCCAGGTAAACCTCGTCGTCGGTCACCATGCGCTGCAGGTCATCCACGCCCAGTTTTGCCGTGCCCTGCAGGCGTTGCAGGGCAAAGCGCCCGCGCATGCCCAACGGCTGGTCATTGCGGCTGACCAACGGTGAATAACCGGTCAGCGGCTGGGCCGGGTTGGCCATCCAGGCCGGGTCGTTGGAGTTCTGCACGAAGTCCTCGCGCTCAAGGCTCGGCAGCAGTCGCGCCGGGAAAATACCCGCTTGCGCGGCCTGCGCATCGACCTTCCACTGGCATGCGCTGCGCGAACCATCCAGCACCACCAGGCGCCCCTGCCCTTTCGGGTTACTGCAGGCGTCCAGCAGTGGCTGGTCCACGTAGGGCACCACCGACTGGTTCAGGTACAACGCACGCCCGCCTTGGTCCACCGCCAGGGTATTGACCCATGGGATGCCTTGCAGTTGCTCGACCGAGCCTTTCAACGCGGCCAGGCTGTCGGCACGGTTGATCTGGTACCACTGCTGCAGCACCCGGGTGTTGTCCAGGTTGGCATCACGCAAGCTGTAGGCCGCCTGCGCATCCCAATCCAGGCGCCCAGGCCACTGCACCACCGGGCCGAATTGCGAGCTGTAGACCTGCCGTTCCACCTGGCTCACGCTACCATCCTCGGCCTTGACCGCAACACTGACGGTTTGCCTCGCCAGTGGCAGCGACTTGCCATCGAGCAGGTAACGGGTCGGGTCTTTGGGATCGAGCTGCAAACGGTACAAGGTGAAGTGATTCGACGTATCGACGGTGTGCGTCCAGGCCAGGTGCCGGTTGAACCCGATGTTGACGACCGGCAGGCCGGGCAATGCGGCGCCCATGACATCAAGCTGGCCGGGGATGGTCAGCTGCATCTGGTAAAAGCGCATGCCGCCCATCCACGGGAAGTGCGGGTTGGCCAACAGCAAGCCACGGCCATTGGCCGAACGCTGCGCGCCTACGGCCACCGCGTTGCTGCCGCGCTCCGTGGCAAAGCGCTCTTGCCTTGCCAGTGCGGCGCCGAAGCCAGCCGATGCCTGCTGGCTGGTCTGTGCAGGAGGTTGCGCCCCCGCCAGCGCCTCGACGAACTGCCCGACACCGCCTTCGGCCAGCAGCCGGCGGGTCAGCTTGACCAGGTCCTCGCTACTGATGGGCCGCACCCACTCGCCATTGCCGCACTCGGCAGGCAAGCCTTGCCTGCGACGCTCAGCCAACGCCCGGTTGTAGCCGGTGGCATAGCCCTCCAGCAGCGCTTTCACCGGCGCGGGCTGCGCCTGCAAGTACGCGCTGACCGCCGCCGGGCTGTTGAGCCAGGTGAAGAACAGGTCACTGGCCAGGTTGTCACGCTGTTCCAGGGTCTTGCCTTTGGCACCGAAATGGCGTGACCGCTCGCCGCTTACAGTCAGCACCTCGTTGGCCAGTAGGCACAAGTTGTCCTGCGCATAGGCGTAGCCGACACCATAGCCCAGGCCACGCTCATCCTTGGCCACGATATGCGGCACCCCGTAACTGGTGCGTCGGATCTGCGCACTGGCATCAAGGTCGGGCTGCGCCAGAACGGTAACGCTGAAGGCCACCAGCGCGGCGGCCAGGCCAGCGCAAGTCATGGGACGGGAAAGTGGAAACACGGGCACTCCTCGGGTTCGGGGGTCATCCCGATCAGACGAATGGCCAGATGAAAATTTTACGTATTACAAGGCGGTGGAACGTCTTGATGAGAAAGAGGCATTTTTTTCACGAGTGGGTTGCAGTTTTTGCGTTCTCATTCGTCCTAGTAAGTGAGGCAACCACATTTCGGGTTCGTCCACGAAAAGGAGCATTCACATGTACAACCCGCAACCCTCGATCCAGGCTGGGCGCGTCCCAGGCAAAGCGCCCAAGGGACAGGGCATTTTTGCCGAGGAACGCACCGGCAACGAACAGATCCGCGAACTGCTGCGCACCTTTGGCCTGCGTACCAGCCTGATTCGCCTCAAGGTGATCGACGCCTTGCACGCCGCCGACCGCAACGGCCGCAGCATTGGCGTGCGCGGTGTGCACGCCCAACTGGAACAGCTGGATATCCCGCTGTCGTTTCTCAGTGTGCGCGAAGTGCTCAAGCGCCTGTGCGCCGAAGGCGTCATTCAGCTGGGAAGCGACAAGTGCTACAGCCTGAACCCTCAGGCCCGCGCCGTGCTGGAGCAAACACCGCTGCGCTGAGCGTATGGCCGGCCAGACCTGGCCGGCCCGCACAGGTCAGGGCTTGACCTTGCGCCGCAGGATGCCATTGATCACCACGACCACCACCGCAATGGCAATGGCCAGCATCTGGAAGGTCTGCTCACTGATCGTGCCCTGCTTCTGCAGGTGGGACAGGCCCAGCATCAGGCCCAGTACAACCAGGATGATCAAAAGGGAATATTTCAGGCGCTGCACGTGTGTCATCGAAGGTTCCTTGCAACATCAGGGGCAAAAGGCTCGCAACGAGCCGCGGCCATGATACAACGGCCACCGCCCCCGGCGCTGCATTTCCTGCTGGGTGGGGCGGGATCAGCCTGAAACCATGAGACTCCCAAGCACCCAAGCCGGAGTCACCATGTACAAACCCCTGCTGTTCACTTCGCTGTTTCTGGCCCCTTTTTCCCTTCATGCACTGGACACCTGGCAGACACCCCCCGAGCACCTGCTCGAACTGGGGCGCGAGCTGGCTGCCCATGCCGGCAGCAGTCAATGGCAACAACTGTGGCAACGCGTGCGTCAGGCCGGGTACCTGCAGGCCAATGCGGCGCCGGTCCATTTCAGTGTGCCTGCGGCCCGGCTACCCGACCTGGCCCGGCAAACCCTGACCCAGGCCGATCAGGTGCATGCTCAGCGCCAGACCCAGGCCCTGTACCGCCGCCACTTTGCGGGCCAGGTCATCGGCCAGCGCAACGGCCAGCCCCTGCATGCGCTGTGCCTGCTGGTTGACTGGCGCACATTGCCCCAGGACATGCGCGCCACCCCTCAGGCCTATCTGAGCAGCGCCAGCTTGCTGAACAGCTATCCGTGCGAGTGAAGGTTACCGGACCCATCCGCAACAATCGGCGTGATCAGATGAGAAATCACCAGTCCCCGCCAAATGTCGATGCCATTTCCTACAGCACCGGATATCGCTGCCTGCAAAACCTGTTCACCGAAGCTACAACTCCCAACCCATATGCCGCCTAGCGACGCGCCTTGGCAGTCGCACAGAATTTGCTCACACCTTCGACATACCGCCGCGGGTGATCGGGTCGCACATCCCACCCATCCCGAAGGAGCGCCATATGCAAACGCCAGACTTGAGCCAGATCGATATCAGCCAACTGCCCCACTCGCTACAGGCCCTGATCGACTGCATCGGCATCGAAAACGCCTACCAGCTGACCTGCGCCTTTGGTGGCAGGCCCAAGTACATCCCCAAGCACCGCGAGCGTACCAAGCTTGCCGACGTGCTGCCGGCCGATGCGCTCGATGCGCTGATCAAGCGCTTTGCCGGGGTCGCCCTGGAGATCCCCAAGGCTGACCACTTCCTGCGCCAGCTGCGCAACCAGCAGATCCAGAAGGAAAGCGCCAACGGCCTGTCCCGCAGCCTGTTGGCCAACAAATACGGCCTGAGCCTGCGCCAGATCGGCAACATTCGGCGCCAGGAGCCTTGCGCTCGCTGACGCCACTGCACCGTGGCCGCCATTGGCGGCTTCCTTACCCCACTAGAAAGAGCATCCCGATATGTCGATAGACAACAGCCTTATTGGCTCGGTCATCAACGCCCTGCCGATGGACCGCATGATCGCCGGCCCCCTGCAGGCCATGGTCCAGGCGCAGGTAACCGCCAGCAAATCGTACGCCGACTTCCTGATGCAGGTATGCGTCCAGGATGGCAAGGCGGTCGCCATCCAGTTCGACTACGACGAAACCATCGTCGATGAACAGGGCGAATACAAAGGCGTGGTCAGCAAGACCATGAAAGTGCCGCTGCTGGCTGCCATTACGCACCCGAACATCTCGATTGAAGAGGGCAATGTAGAGTTCGAACTGGTGATCAACCAGATGTCGGAGGATACATCCAGCAAGGACATGAACGCAGAAGCGACCGGCTCACTGGGCTGGGGGCCGTTCAAGCTGAACGTGAAAGGCAGCGTCAGCCACAAGTCCACGCAAACCCGCAAGACGGATACACGCGCCCGCTATGCCTTCAACACCACCCTGAAGCGCCAGGAACCGCCCGAAGCGATGATGAGGGTGATCGAGTTCCTGACGGACGCCGCGACCAAGCCAACCGTTGTCAGAACCGCCGAACTGGAAAGCCCGGACGAGATTTCCCAGGCCGATACCCTGAAAGGGCCAAAACCGGAAGGCCCACCGGCGCCGTGAGACGTTTGAGTGCCCCCATCAACCCCTCCTGCCCGCAACGGGAGGGGCACCACCTGGCTTGAGGAGTCGAATCGTTGCAAAAGCCCCCCGCCCCCATGACCTCCATCGACCTGCGCGAAATCACCCGTGGCCTGCAAGAAGCCGCCAGCGCCACCAACAGCTTGATTGCACAGCAGTACATCAACCTGTTCGACCAGTTTTTCGAGTGCGACACTGAGGCGTTGGGCGCCCCCATGAAGGCCAAGATGGTCGAAGTGGCAATGGACGGCCAGCACATCATGCGCGTTCCCCTGTTTGCTTTGGTGTCGCCCAAAGGCCTGGCCCTGGAGCGCATGCAGGTCGACTTGTCGGTGCGGGTCAAAGGTACTGAAGCGCAGCAGGCCCTGCTGACGGCAAGCGAGAGCAAGGCCGCCAGCTTCAAGGTCACCATCGGCGGCCAGGGCCGTCAGGGTGACAGCCGTGACCCTGACGAAGTGCAGATACGCATGCAGTTCCAGGCCAGCGAACCACCCGAGGCCCTGAACCGGCTGATCGAGGAATACACCAGCCTGATTGTCCCGGTACGTGCTCCCGCAGCACCGCCCTCGCCCGACACCAATGAGTTCATCGAGGCAGCCACCGTCCGCTGACGGCCGCCCCGTCCTCCTTCAGAAGTCGCGCTTGTAGAAGATGTCCAGAGAACTGGCCAACCCGCTGGCGGCTTCCAGGTACACCTTTTTGCTCAGTTTGTAGCGCAACGCAATGGTGTTGGCAGGCTCGAACACGCCTACGCCGTAACGCAGGCTCAACTTCTCGGTCAGGTTGCCGCTGGCGACCACGCTGGTTGTGTTGCCAGAACCCTCGGTATCCAGCTGGAAGTCGTCAATCCCAAGGCTCGAAGCCAGGCTGCCGGTAATCCCGGCGCTACCGGCCAGGCCCAGGCCCAAGGCCGCTTCGGCGAGCATGTTGTTGTCTTCACCGGACGTGCCCAGCGGCCGCCCCAACACCAGGTACGACAGTGCTTGCTCCTGGCTCATGGCCGGTTCCGAGAACACTTTGGTGGTCGGCTGCTCGGCACTGCCGCTCAGGCGGATACCGGCAATTACATCGTCAACCTTGCGAATGGCTTCGATATCCAGATACGGCTGGTCAATCGGGCCGGCGAACAACAGCCGCGCCCGGCGGATGGTCAAGCGCTGGCCGTAGGCACGGTAGCGTCCGTCTGCCAGGCTCAGTTCACCACGGGTGTCGAGGTTATCGCCGATGTGTACATGGCCAAGCAGGTTGGCGGTGAGGCCAAAGCCGCTGAACGACAGCTTGTCGCGACCCACTTCGACGTCAATGTCCATGGCCATCGCCATGGGCGGTTTGCCCTCTTCTGTCTGGTGGCCGACGATAACCGTGTCATCCGACACTTTGA
Organism: Pseudomonas sp. LLC-1; assembly: GCF_002992185.1. NCBI lineage: Bacteria > Pseudomonadati > Pseudomonadota > Gammaproteobacteria > Pseudomonadales > Pseudomonadaceae > Pseudomonas > Pseudomonas sp. LLC-1. Next base: position 11,224 of record NZ_LUVY01000018.1, read on the forward strand.
CGGTGGACGGGGGCAACTCGCGAACAGTGATCTTGCCCTTGGGCACCTGTACCTTGCCGGTAACCGCCAGCTTGTCGTCGATCAGGCGCAGGGTCAGGTCCGGGGCAACTTCCAGCGTGGCATAAGGCTCGACCGTGACCGGCAGTTGCTGGCCTTGCAAGCGCACGTCCATGCCCAGTGCCTGGCCCCAGGTGAGGTTGCCGCTCACCTGGCCACGCCCGGCCTCGCCACTGCGCCAGTTGCCGTCAAGCTGCACGTGCTCGCCGGAAATCAGCGCCTGCAATGACAGGTCCTGAAGGCTGGCCGGCAGTTCGGCGCCGCTGACTTCGCCACCACTGAGCATCAGGTCGCCGTTGACCTGCGGCGCCAGCAACGTACCGGAAAGCCGGCCACTGCCATTGAGCTGCCCGGCCAGCCGCTCGACCATCGGCACGAACGGACGGGCTACCGACAGGTCCAGCCCGGCCAGGCGGAAATCACCCGACAACGGCTTGTTTTTGCCCAGCGGGTCGAGCCGGGCCGTGAGGTTCAACTCACCCAGGCGCTCGCCGCGAAACGCCAGGCGCGTATCGATGCGCCGCGGTGCCAGTGTGCTGTCCAGGCGCAGGGCCTGGTAAGGGAAGTCGATCCAGCGACCCTTGTCCTTCACACGCAGGGTGCCGCCACTGGCATCGACCACGACCGTACCCTTGGGGCCACTGGCCGGGATGTCCAGGTTGATATCAGCATTGAGCAGGCCTTGCCAGGCGAAGTCCTTCGGCAGCCATTGGGCCAGGCTGTCCAGCGGGAACTGCTTGAGGTGGTAGCGCAGACGCGGCTCGGGGGCCAGGCGCTGGTCATCACCACACAGGCTGGCCTGGCCGGAGCGCCAGCAATGGGCACCGAAATCCAGCTGCCCACTGGCCAGGCGCTGAAGCCGTGCTGGCGCCTGCAACTGCCAGTCCTGGCCACCGGCCTGAATACGCCCACTGGCCAGGCGCCCTCGCCAGTCACCCTTGCTCAACTGGCCATCCAGCCCAAGGTCGAGCTTGAGTTGCGGGCCGTCCAGCGCCAGGGTCAAGGCTTGCTGGCGAATGTCACCTTTGCCGTTGGCCTGCAGCGTGCCCAAGGCGGTGTCGCCAAGCTGGATGCCTGTGGCCTTGAGTTCGATTACACCGCGCTGGGCGTTGTCCAGCCGGGCCTCCAGGCCCAGCTGCTGCAGGCGGTTTTCGGCCTGGGCCAACCGTTGGCCCTGCAGGGTCAGCGTACCTTGCGGGGCCTGCAAGGTGCCGGCGAGGTCCAGCCGGCCCTTGACCTGGCCTTGCAGCCTCGGCCACAACTGGCCCAGGCGCGGCAAATCGAGGTCGATTCGCCCGGCCAGGCGCTGCTGCAGGCTGCCACTGCCGTTGATGCGGTTGTCACCTAGCTGGATAGCCAGTGCACCGAGCGTCCAGCTCTGCCCTGCCCCCTGCGCCTCGGCCTTGAGCACTGCCGGCTGGCCACGCAGACGGCCTTTCAGGTCAAGTTGCGCATCAAGGGTGAGCGCCTCGCCTTTCAGCTCGCCTTTGCTGCGCAGCGGCCCTGCCAGCGTGCCCGGCAGTTCGGCCAGCCAATAAGCAGGGTCGAGCGCCGAAAGCTGCAAGTCGACATCCCAGGCCAGCGTGTCGGCAAAGCGCACAGCGACGCTCCCGGCGGCCTTGCCCTGCCCGGCGGTCAGCGCCAACTGCGGCAGCTTCACCTGGCTCAGGTCGCCTTCGAACGGGCTGGCCAAACTGAATGCACCCGCTGGGCCGTCAAGGTCGCCCTTGAAGGTACCCTGATAGTTGCCATCGCGATAATGCACCTGGGTATTGAAGGCCTTGAGGGTAACCTGGGGCGGCGTCTCCAATGGGTACAGGCGCAACCACGGGAAGTCCTGCCAGTCCAGTTGCGCATCGGCGCTCAGGCCTTTTTGCCAGTCGGCCGTGGCTTGCAGCTTGACCCGTTGGGTGTCGCTGGCGGTCAGGTCCAGGGCATCGAGCCTGGCGCCTTTACTGTCGACCAGGCCGGACAAGGCCAAGGCGATCGGCGACTGTTCAGCCGGCAGGCTGGCCGTACCCGACAGCTGATAACCCTTGAGCAAGTCGCCTTTGGCATCGAGCTTGAGCTGGTTCAACTGCAAAGTGTCAGGCAATGCGCCCGCCGGTTTGAATGCCTCGGAACGGATCTGCAAGGTTGCGGGCAGGTGCTCGGCCAACGCCTGCAACTGCCCGTTCAACGTGGCGTCGAGGTAACCGCTGCTGGTGCCTGCCAGCTTCAGGGTCTTTTGCAAATCACCCGTGGCGGTCAGCGCCAGCTGCCAGGGTTTGCCCTCCACTGCCGGTAATTGCAGCTGTGCCTGCAGTTGCAGCGGCCAGTCACCCTCGGGCTGCAGGTCACCCTGCAGGGCCAGTTTCAGGTCATCGCGCTGCAGGTGCAGGCTGTCGATGCGCATGCCGGTGCTGGTCCAGTGTGCCGCCAGTTGCAAGTCGCCCAGCAGGTCACTGCCGTCCAGCCGCAGTTGGCCGACCTTGACCTCACCCAGTTCGATGGCCAGCGGCAAGCGCAGCGCAGGCAGCTGCAGCGGGCCGCTGTCGGCCGGCTCGGCACTGGGCGCGAAGGCCATGTCGATGCGCTGCGCCTGCAACTGGTCAATGCACAGGGTGGAACGCATCAGGCATGCAGGCGACCAGGCCAGAAGCGGTGCCTGCACCTCTACTGTGCTGCCACCATCGGCCCAGCGCAGCATGCTGGCCTGCCAACTGCCCGCCAGGCGCCCCTGAAAATCGGTTACTTCAAGCCCGGGCACCTTGCCCAGTGCCCAGCGGCTGCCAGCCTCGGTGCCCACCAGCAGGCCCAGCGCCAGGCCCAGGCTCACGACGACCCCGAACAGGCCCAGCAAAATGTATTTGGTCACACGTTTCAAAGCTCAGGCCCCATGGAAAAGTGCAGGCGAATGCCCCCTTCGTCATCCAGCGCCTTGGCCAGGTCCAGGCGCAGCGGCCCGACCGGCGACACCCAGCGCACACCAAAGCCCACCCCGGTCTTGAGGCTGGGCAGCTCCAGGTTGTTGAACGAGTTGCCTTGGTCGACGAACGTTGCAAGCCGCCACTTCTCGGTCAGCGAATACTGGTACTCGACACTGCCGGCCACCAGGTAGCGCCCGCCAATACGGTCACCGTCGCTGTTCTTGGGCGACAGGGTCTGGTAATCGTAGCCACGCACGCTCTGGTCACCACCGGCGAAGAAGCGCAACGACGGCGGGATGTTGTTCTTGAAGCCATTGGTCGCACTGCCGCCGAACTGTACGCGGCCGAGCAAGCGGTGGTTGTGGCCGAGCGTGGTCAGGCCCTTGAGCAGCACGTTGCCATGCAACAGGTTGGTGTCGGAAACCAGCCCTTCCTTGGCCCCCTGTACATCGAACTGCAGGCGGTAGCCGTTATGCGGGTCGATACGGTTGTCACTGCGCAGGAAGGAATAGCTGACGCCCGGCATGAGCAAGTTGCTCAGCCCGGAGTCGTCACCCAGGCGATACTCCTCGCGCTGGTACTTGAGCGATATCACCCGCTGCCAGCCACTGGGCAGCTTGCTGTGCCACTCGGGGCCGACCGTCAACAGTTTGCTGAGGGTGTCGGTACCGGCAAGTTCCTCGTTCTGGTAGCCACCGGCGAAGCGCAGCTTGTCGGTCAGCGGCGGGTCGAGGGGAATGTCGTACCACAGGCCGACGTTCTGCCGCGGCGCCGACAATTCGGTTTCCCAGCCGTAGCTGTGGCCCTGTGGGTTAACCCAGTGGCGAGTCCAGTTGGCCTTGCCACGTGGCCCGACGTCGGTCGAGAAGCCCAAGCCCAGGCCCATGGTGCGAGGTTTGCGGGTTTCCAGGCGCACATCCACAGGGACTTCTTCGCCCGCCGCGGCGGTGGGTGCTGCATCCACGCGCACACCTTCAAAATAGCCGCTCGACTGCAAGTCATTGTTCAGTTCGGCGATCAGTTCAGAATCGTAGGGAGTCCCCGGTTTGAACGACACCATGCGGTGCAGCAGGTCGTCGTCCAGTGGCGTATCGCCACCGAAGGTGACGGCACCCAGGCGATAACGCGGGCCACTTTGGTAGACCAGTTCGATATCGGCCACGCCGGCCTGCGGGTCGACCGCCAGGCGCTGGCGGGTAAAGCGGCCGCTGAAGAAGCCGTAGCGTGATGCCTGGTTCTGGATCAGGCGCTTGGTATCCTCGTAATGGCCATGGTTAAGTTGTTCCCCGGCACGCAACGCCTTGCTGTCGGGAACGCGGAAGGCCTTCATTTCGCTGGCCGGACCGTCGATGCGCACGGTCACGTTACGCAGGCGAATCGGCTCGCCGGGGTTAATGCGGATGATCAGTTGCGGGGAATGGTCAGCGTCACTGACGGGCTTGACCTCGGTATCGATTTGCGCCTGATAGTAGCCAAGTGCCTGCGCCGCTTTGCGCGCCTGCTCCTCTGCCCCGCGACTGAAGCGCAAAAGCGCTTCTTCATCGCGGTCACCCAAAGTGCCTATATAGCCTTCGACATTGGCCTTGAGCGCCTTGTTGGCCGGTTTTACCTTCACCAGCAACTCGCTCTGGCCCCATGCTGCGAAACTGGCGGCCCAGAAAACCAGGCCCCAGGTCAATCTTCCTGAATACGTCATGCGGCGAATGCTACCAGAGCCAGGCGCTCAAGGGAGCCGCCTGGCAGCCTGTTCAGGCAAAAGCGGAATTTGAAGAGACCGGATTCGGATGGAAGAACACCCTTTCCCGGATGGGTCCTACAGCCACCTCGCCAATTTCCTCATAACCCTGACGCTGGTAAAAGGCCAGGTAATGCTCGTTTCCGGTGTCCAGCACCACACCCTGGGTACCAGGGTCGTCCGCGCACCAGTCGTGCACCGCTTGTAACAATTGCTCACCGTAATGCTTGCCCTGAAACTGCGGGTGTACGCCCAGCAACGGCAGTACATGCACTTGGTCGGTGGGCAGGCAGGTAGCCAGCGCGGCCTGGTAGTCCATGTAGCGCCGCGTGCAGCGCGGGCCCGTACCCAGGATCATGCGCAGGCGCCAGGCCCAGCTGTCGGCCACGCCCAGCCGGCGCAGCGGCGGCACGATCAGTGCCAGGGCGATCAGGCGGTCCTCCACCAGCAGGCCGATGGCAGGCAGCTGCAGGTAGAAATGCTGGCGCACCCATTCGCGCACCATCACCCGCAGGCGCCGCTCATACCCTGGGCGCTGGGCCTCGAAAATATAGGCAAAGGTGGGTTCATGGCGGTAGGCGTTATACAGCAGCGAACGCGCCTCGCGGCTGTAACCATCATCGAGCAGGCAGACACGGGCCGGGGCGGCGTTGGTATCGGGCATTGCGGGCAGACCTCCTGGAATGGGCGTACAGTGCCTTGGAGGTGCCCCAGCGCGCTTCGTTCACCCCCAACAGCACGTTAGCAGCAGGTTCGCCTGGCCGCCACGCTGGTGATGACGGGCGATGTCGGCTAGCATCGCGCCTTTTACCGGGATTATCTTTCCATGAAGATCGTCTGTTTCAACATCAACGGCCTGCGGGCCCGCCCGCACCAGCTGGCGGCGCTGATCGAAAAGCACCAGCCGGACGTGATCGGCCTGCAGGAAACCAAGGTCAGCGACGATCAGTTCCCGCTGGCCGACGTGCAGGCACTGGGTTACCACGTGCACTACCACGGCCAGAAAGGCCACTACGGCGTGGCCCTGCTGTCGCGCCAGGCGCCGCTTAGCGTGCACAAAGGCTTTGCAACCGATGAAGAAGACGCCCAGCGCCGCTTTATCTGGGGCACCTTCGCCGATGCCGATGGCAACCCGATCACCATCATGAACGGCTATTTCCCCCAAGGCGAAAGCCGCGACCACCCCACCAAGTTCCCGGCCAAGCAGCGCTTCTACAGCGACCTGCAGGCATTGCTGGAGGGCCAGTTCCGCAACGACCAGCCACTGCTGGTGATGGGCGACATGAACATTTCGCCGCAGGACTGCGATATCGGCATCGGCCCGGACAACGCCAAGCGCTGGCTGAAGACCGGCAAGTGCAGCTTCCTGCCGGAAGAGCGTGAGTGGATGGAGCGGTTGAAAGGCTGGGGGCTGGTCGACAGTTTCCGCCACCTTTACCCGGATGTCACCGACCGCTTCAGCTGGTTCGACTACCGCAGCCGTGGTTTCGAGGACGATCCCAAGCGTGGGCTGCGCATCGACCTGATCATGGCCTCGCAGCAGCTGGTGCCACGGATCAAGGCAGCGGGCGTGGACTATGAACTGCGCGGGATGGAAAAGCCGTCGGACCATGCACCGATATGGTTGGAGTTGAACTGACCTAAAAGGCAGCACTGGGGCTGCTTTGCAGCCCATCGCCGGCAAGCCAGCTCCCACAGGTAATGCGTTAATCTCAAGAGCTACGCGGTCCCTGTGGGAGCTGGCTTGCCGGCGATGGGCCGCACAGCGGCCCCGGCAATTTTGACGGCGAAGCTGATCTTCACAAACCCAGCCGTAACGCCTCCCCTACACCTGCTCCACGCAAATCATCCGCCGCGCTGACCAGGGCAAAGTTGTAAGCCCCATGCGACCAATACCTTGCCTCCAGCTGACCATCGACCCGCTGCCCGTCCGGCATGCGCCGATAAAGCTCGCCCGGTGAGCGCAGGAACAGGCTGATGCGCTGGCCTTTGCCATCTTCAAACACCAGCAGGGCCGCCGGCCCTTGCTCGTTGCTGAGCAACCGCGCCCCTACCGGTTTGAAACCATAGCCCGCCAGGTCGGGCAACTGGCCCACACGATTGAAGTGCCGCCCCAGCCAGTCGCGCAACTGCCCCGGGTCGCTGGCCTGGATATCCAGCGTCTGGCTGTCGGCAAACAAGCGGTGCGCCTGGACGGCATCGGCCATGGGCAAATCGACCCGCGCCAGGGTGGCATCGCGCACTTGCCAGCCGCCCAGCCCTCCCATACCCAATGCCAGCATCACCACCGCCGCCGTCGCCCAGCGCCGCTGACGACGCTGGCGCAATTGCCGCCGTAACTGCCCAAGGTCCAGCTGCGCGGCCCCGGGCATTTCGCCAAACCCGGCCAACGCGGTACGCAGCCGGCGGGCATCGGCACGCCAGCCCTCCACCCGCTCCGCAGCCTGTGGGTTGGCCGCCAGCCAGGCCTGCACCTCGGCCCGGCGCACAGGCCCAAGGCGCTCATCGACGTAAGCGTGCAATTCGTCTTCGCTGGGGATCAGGCGCGTCATTTCAGTCTCCGCAAGGCCGGGGGCTGCGGGTTGCCCTCGGTCAGTTCGCGCAAGGCATTGCGCGCGCGCGACAGGCGCGACATCACAGTGCCGATGGGGATGCCCAAGGCCTGGGCGGCCTCCTTGTAACTCAAACCTTCGATACTGACCAGCAGCAACAGGGCGCGCTGCTCTGCCGACAGCCGGGCAAACGCCTGCAGGTCGGCCTGGGCCAGGACGATGGCTTCGAGGTTGTCGCCAACCGGCTCGTCGTCGCGCTCGGCGCGGCCGAACCAGGACAACCAGCGCGCATGCATGCGCTCGCGGCGTTTACCGTCGAGAAACTGCCGATAAAGAATGGTGAACAGCCAGGCGCGCAGTGCATCAGCATCGCGTTGCTGGTCACGCCGGCTCAGGGCCCGCTCGACCGTGGCCTGCACCAGGTCGTCGGCGCTGCCCGGCTCGCGGGTCAGCCACACGGCAAAGCGGCGCAGGCGGGCCAGCAGCTCGCGCCACTGGTGGTCGTCCAGATCGTGCATGGCAAAGTCCCGGCCTTTGAAGTTGTCAGTGTAAAAGGCAGACGCCTGGCGGCAAATTCTATTCCCTCCGAGGGAATAAGTTTTTCCCTGAACCGTCGTACCGGCACATTCCCCCAACCGGACGATGACCATGAACTCACCCTTGCACGGCCCGGCCAAAGCGTTGCGCCTGGCTGCCATCGGCGCCGTGATGCTGGCCGCAGGCGCCGGCTTTGCCTATGCCGCCGGCTGGCTCGGCGAAAACCGGCTGACGCCGCAACGCATCATCGACACCTTCGAAGCCCAGGCCGGGCATTACCCGGGCTATCGCAAGAACCACGCCAAAGGCCTGTGCGTCAGCGGCTACTTCCAGGCCAGCGGGCAGGCCGCCAAGCTGTCCACGGCGCGAGCATTCAGCCAGTCGCGGGTGCCGGTGATCGGCCGTTTCGCCATCGGCGGTGCCAACCCGTTTGCCCCGGACACCGGCATTCCGGTACGCAGCCTGGCGATTCAGCTGAGCACCGACGACGGCCAGGTCTGGCGCACCGGCATGAACAACCCGCCAGTGCTGGCGGTCAGCACCCCACAAGGGTTCTACGAGCAAGTGCTGGCGGGCGCACCAGACCCAACCACCCACAAGCCGGACCCCGCCAGGCTACAGGCGTTCTTCGCTGCCCACCCGGAAAGCGCGGCGTTTCGCCAATGGGCGGCCAGCTACAAGCCCAGCGACAGCTTCGCCAGCACGCAATACCACAGCATCAATGCCTTCCGCCTGATCGACGCAGCCGGGGTGGCCCACCCGGTACGCTGGCAACTTGAACCACAAGCCGCATTTGCTGCGTTGCCTGCCCAAGTAGATGACAAGCAGTTCCTGCAGCACGACCTGCAGCAGCGCTTGGCCCAAAGCCCGCTGCGCTGGACGCTGCGCCTGGTGCTGGCCGACCCGGGCGATGCAGTGGACGATCCTGCCCGCCCCTGGCCCACCGAGCGGCGCAGCGTAGACGCCGGCACCCTGGTGCTGGAGCACGTCGACGCCCCGGAGCAAGGGGCCTGCCGCGACCTCAACTTTGACCCGCTGATTCTGCCGCACGGCATCGAGGCGTCAGGCGACCCGATTCTCGCCGCCCGCTCCGCCGCCTACTCGGAATCGTTCAATCGCCGCAGCCGTGAATCGCTCAGCACCGGAGCCCAGCCATGAGACCCGAAGCCTTCCACCCGTTCGCCCGTTTGCTGCACTGGTTGATGGCCGTGCTGATCCTGGCCATGTTGTTCATCGGCGTAAGCATGGTCGCCGACCTGTCGCCGCGCCACCCCGTGCTGATCAGCCTGCACAAGGCCACCGGCCTGGCCCTGTTGGTACTGGTCGTGCTGCGCATCGCCGTACGCCTGGCCGTGCCTCACCCGCCGCTGCCGCCGGCGCTGCCGACACTGCAGCGCTGGGCCGCCGGGGCCTCGCACCTGTTGCTCTATGCCCTGATGCTGGCCATGCCGTTGCTGGGCTGGGCCATGCTGTCGGCCGGCGACTACCCTCGCCCGCTGGGCTTGCCCGCCATCGCCCCGCACAACCTCCAGTTGTATGCCGTGCTGCGTCAGGCCCATGGCTGGGCCGGCTACCTGCTGTTCGCCACGGTGCTGGTGCATGTGGCGGCGGCTTTGATGCACGCGTGGGTGCGCCGCGACGGCGTGTTGCGTAGCATGTGGCCTGGCCCCCTGCGTCGCAACGACTGACCGGCAGCAGCCCAGGGGTTCGACAAACGATAATTATTCTTAATAAGATCGGCTTTCACTTGCCGCACTACCTGGACTGCCCATGAACGTCGCAAAGGACTCTGCAACCCTTCTACCTGCCAGCACGCTGGACTTACGCCCGCTGCTGCTGGCCAACATGGCCTGTACCATGTCGATGATGGCCTTCGTCGCCCTGATCGGCCCGATCGCCCGCCAACTCGGCATGGCCACCTGGCAGGCCGGCGCCGCCGTAACGGTGGCCGGCGTGGTCTGGGTGCTGCTGGCCCGGCCCTGGGGCCGGGCTTCAGACCGCCTGGGCCGCCGGCGCATTCTGTTGCTGGGCACTGCCGGATTCACCCTGGCGTACTGGCTGTTGTGCCTGTTCGTCGAAGGCGCACTGCGCTTCATGCCGGGGGCGACCCTGGCCTTCTTTGGCCTGATGATCGCGCGCGGCTGTATCGGCGCTTTCTATGCCGCCATCCCGGTGGGCTGCAACGCACTGATTGCAGACCATGTCGAGCCGCAGCGACGCGCGCGCGCCATGGCCTCGCTAGGGGCGGCCAACGCCGTCGGTCTGGTGGTGGGGCCAGCGCTGGCTGCGCTACTGGCGCGGCATAGCCTGAGCCTGCCATTCCATATCATGTCGCTGCTGCCGGCCAGCGCCTTCCTTGTGCTGCTGTTCACCCTCAAGCCGCAGGCCCTGCCCCACAGCCACGCCCCCAGCCCGGTGCGGCTGGGCGACCCGCGCCTGCGTCGGCCCTTGCTGGTGGCGTTCAGCGCCATGCTCAGTGTCACCGTGTCGCAGATCGTCGTCGGTTTCTTCGCTCTCGACCGCCTGCACCTGGGCCCGGCAGAAGCGGCCCAGGCCGCCGGCATCGCGCTGACTACCGTAGGCGTGGCACTGATGCTGTCGCAGATACTGCTGCGCAAGCTGGAATGGCCACCGCTGAAGATGATCCGGGTAGGCGCCACGGTTTCGGCCATCGGCTTTGCCTGCGGCTCGCTCGCGGCTACCGCACCTTGGCTATGGGCGTGCTACTTCGTCGCGGCAGCCGGCATGGGCTTTGTCTTCCCGTCGTTCTCAGCGCTGGCGGCCAATGCCATGCAGGCGTCTGAACAAGGCGCTACAGCCGGCTCCATTGGCGCGGCACAAGGCATGGGCGCCGTGATCGGGCCACTGGCCGGTACCTTGGTGTATGCGCTCGATCCGCGCTTGCCATTCCTGGCCGTGGCCGTGCTGTTGTTGCTGGTCGGGTTGTGGCCGATGCCGCGTGAACAGCGGCTTTGACAAGCACAGCGCGCAAGCGCGCAGAGTGTGTTTTAATGCGCATCGCTCATTATTATTGACACCTCTGATTACAAGGCGGCTATGGACACGGGGACGCGACTCAAACTGGTGCGTGAACGCAACAACCTCTCCCAACGGGAACTGGCCCGTCGCAGCGGGCTGACCAATTCGACGATCTCGCAGATCGAGCAGAATCGCGTCAGCCCTTCGGTCAGCTCCCTGAAAAAACTGCTTGAAGGCATTCCCATGAGCCTGGCGGAGTTTTTCAGTTTCGACGAGCCGGTGCGTGAAGAGCGCTACGTGTTCCGGGGTGGCGAACAGCCCGACCTGGGCCGCAACGGCCTGCGCATGTTGCTGGTCGGTGCAAGTGTCGAAGGCCGACAGATGCGCATGCTGCGCGAACTGTATGCCCCCGGCGCCGACTCGGGCGAGCCGATCGTGCATGCCGAGGGCGAAGAATGTGGCCTGGTCACTCGCGGCACCGTGGAGCTGTGGGTCGATGGCCAGGTCAGCGTCCTCAACTCGGGCGATGGCTACTACATTCCCACTACCCTGCCGCACAGTTTCAAGAACATTGGCCCGGACGAGGCCGAGATCATCAGCGCCAACACCCCGGCGAATTTCTGACCTTGACGCAACGGGCTTCGCTGAACACGCGCGACATTTATCAATGCCTGCGCAACGCAGCCTTGGGCGTGCACCCACTTGAAGTGTGTGCACGCCACGCTGATAGCCTGGTCGATGTGAGCATTCAAGGTTGGCGATTGACGTTGGCCCTGGATGCCGAAGGCCTTGCCCATTGCGTCCACTGCCATACCCCGGGCGGCCAGCAAGCCGGGCTCGAAGATTGGCAGCGCTACGGCACCAACCCGGTCGACCTGCTCAGCCTGTGGGAGCGCACTCAGCTGGAAAAGCTGCTAGCCCCTTGAGTCAATGCCTCCTCGACAAAATCCAGGCGGTCCTGCCCAAAGAACATCGCCTCACCCACAAAACAGGTCGGCGCACCAAACACCCCACGCGCCACAGCCGCCTCGGTCGCCTGCTTGAGCGCCGCCTTCACTTCACCGTCAGCCGTCAGTGCGTGAAAAGCCTGTGGATCGAAGCCTGCCGCTGTCAGTGCTTCATCCAGAACGGCGCTGTCGCCCAGGTTACGCCGCTGCGCCCACAGCCCATTGAACAGCGCCGACAGCAACGGCTCGAACCGCTCCGGGGAATGCAACTGGGTGCCCATCACGCCGCGCATCAAGCTCAGCGTATTGACCGGGAACCCCGGCGGCATGCCGAACGGCACGCCATAACGAGCGGCAAAGCGCGCCAGGTCGGTGAACATGTAGCGGCCCTTGGCCGGGATCATGGCCGGCGAAGCATTGCCAGTCGCTTGAAACACCCCTCCCAGCAGCATTGGCCGGTAGCGCAGTGTGGCACCCCGGCGAGCGCACAGGCTCGGCAGTTGCGTCCAGGCCAGGTAGCTGGCCGGGCTGCCCAGGTCAAAGTAGAAATCGACAGTGTTGTGCATGGGTTTCGGTCCTTGCTGGGTGAGAGGGGCTTACCAACGTTCCATCCAGGGGCGCAGGTCCAGTTCGAATGTCCAGGCGTCTCGCGGCTGGGCGTGCAAGAACCAGTAGCTGTCGGCAATGTGCGCGGGGTCGAGAATGCCATCCTGATCCTTGAGGGCGTAACGCTCGGGGAAGCTGTCACGGATGAAGGCCGTGTCGATGGCCCCGTCTACCACCACATGCGCGACATGAATGTTCCGCGGCCCCAGCTCGCGCGCCATGCTCTGGGCCAGGGCACGCAAGCCATGCTTGGCCCCGGCAAAAGCGGCGAACCCGGCTGCACCACGCGTGCCAGCGGTGGCGCCAGTAAACAGAAGGGTGCCACGTTCACGTTGAACCATGCGCCGGGCAACTGCTTGAGCCGTGAGAAAACCGGCAAAGCAGGCCATTTCCCAGATCTTGAAGTACTTGCGCGGGGTTTCTTCAAGGATGCTGCAGGGAACATTGGCACCGATATTGAAGACAAACGCCTCGATAGGGCCAATATCACGCTCGATAGTCTCGACCAGCGCGGCCACTTCATCCTCCTTGCGTGCATCAGAGCCAAACCCATGGGCCTGGCCACCGGCTGCGCGTATTTCCTCCAGCAGCGGTTGCAGTTTTTCGGCCTGGCGCCGGGTCACGCAAGCGACATAACCCTCGCGGGCAAAGCGCTTGGCAATCTCACCCCCGGTGGCGTCGCCTGCACCAATCACCAGCACTACTTTTTGTTGTTCTGCCATGCCTGCCTCCATTGGTGAATGATCGTTTAGTAAACGAACGCTATGTTAAGATCGCGGTCATCGTCAAGCCCGCCTGCAGAGGCATGTGAATGCGCTACTCCAATGAACACAAACAGCAAACCCGCGAGCGGCTGCTGGCCAGCAGCGGCGCGCTGGCCAAGCGGGGAGGTTTTTCCAGCACCGGCGTGGCCGGGCTGATGAAAGCGATTGGCCTGACCGGCGGCGCCTTCTACAACCACTTCCCTTCCAAAGATGACCTGTTCACCGAAGTGGTACGCCAGGAGCTGTGCAACAGCCCACTGGCACGCCTGGCCAGTTCGGGCGCAAGCCGCGAGCGGCTGGGCCGTTGCCTGCAGCAGTACCTGAGCCTGGCCCACCTGCACAATGCCGAAGGTGGCTGCCCGCTGCCGCCGCTGGGTGTGGAAATCGCCCGGGCCGCCGCGCCCGTGCGCGAAGAGGCCGAGCACTGGCTGGTCAGCCTGCACAATGCCTGGTGTGCAACACTGGAGGATGATCAACTGGCCTGGGTGCTCATCAGCCAATGCGTCGGTGCGTTGATGGTCGGGCGCATGCTGGCCACTGAGGGTGTGCAGTCGCAGGTGCTGGACGCAAGCCGCCAGTTTGTCGAAAAGGCCCTGCATGAAGCGGATTAGCCTGCTGCTGGGCCTCACACTGGCGCTGCCCGCGCTTGCCGAACAAGCGTGCCCACCCGGGCAATACCAGGTGTGCCTGATGGGGTGTTTCTGTGCGCCGATAGACCCAGGTCAGGCCGGCCAGATTCTCAAGGATGTGGAGGTCATGGCGTCTTCCAGCCTGACGTTCGCCTTGCGCCAGGCCAGGGATGAGGCCACCGCCAACGGCGTCGAGCCGATCCCGCTGCATATCCGGGCGCAACTCGAACCCTGGTACGACTTTGCCGTGCTTGACGCAGCGCGCTTCCGGGTGGGTGACGAACAGCAGATGAGCGCGGCCAATGCATTGTTGCAAAACCCTGATGTGAACGCTGTGACGCTGATCGACACGATCATCTTCCGCCGGGCCGACGATGCCGAGAACAACGTGGCCCTGTGGGCACATGAGCTCAAGCATGTGCAGCAATATCAGGAACTGGGGGTAGAGGAATTCGCCCGGCGCTATACACGCAACTACGACGACCTGGAGGGACCTGCCTACAAGATCGAGGCAGAGGTGGGCAAGGCTCTGCGCGAACGCGGCTCGGGCCAGGCCAGATAGCAGCAGCGGTGCGCGCCGCTGTGGGCGCGCCCGCTGCGCTTGGTTTTTCAGGACGCCGCCGATGCCTCTTCTGTCACTTGCTCTCGGCTGGCATAACGCTGCGCCAACACCGCGCAGACCATCAGCTGGATCTGATGGAACAGCATCAGCGGCAAGATCATCGCACCAATGCCGCTGCCCACGAACAACACCTGGGCCATCGGTACGCCGGTCGCCAGGCTCTTCTTGGAGCCGGCGAACAGGATGGTGATACGGTCTTCCAGGTCAAAGCCCAGCACCTTGCCAAGCAGACGAGTGCCAAACAGCACCACCGCCAGCAGAATCCCGCACACGGCGAACAACCCGGCCAGGTGCTGCGGCGATACCGTGTGCCACAGCCCGGTGACGACTGCCTCGCTGAAGGCGGTGTACACCACCAGCAGGATCGAGCCCTGATCCACCACCTTGAGCCAACGGGCATTGCGCTTGACCCAGGCGCCGATCCAGCGTCGCGCAATCTGCCCCGCCACGAACGGCACCAGCAGTTGCAAGGTGATCTTCAGCACGGCATCCAGGCCAGAGCCGGTGTCGCCACTGGCGCCCAGCAGCATCATCACCAGCAACGGGGTAAGGAAGATGCCCAGCAGGCTGGACGCTGCAGCACTGCAAATGGCCGCCGGCACATTGCCACGGGCCAGCGAAGTGAACGCAATGGCCGACTGCACGGTAGCCGGCAAGGCACACAGGTAGAGCACGCCCAGGTACAGTTCATTGCCCACCAGCGGCACGAACAGCGGCTTGAAGGCCAGGCCCAGCAACGGGAACAGCACGAACGTGCAGGAGAACACCAGCAGGTGCAGGCGCCAGTGCCCGGCACCGGCAATGATCGCCTCACGCGACAGCTTGGCGCCGTGCAGGAAGAACAGCAGGCCGATGGCCAGGTTGGTCAGCCAGCCGAAATACACTGCGCCATCCCCTGAGCAAGGCAGCACGGTGGCAATCAGCACCACCCCGAGCAAGGCCAGGGTGAAATTGTCGAATAACATGCGCAAATACTTCATCACTGTGTCCATCTTGTCATTGTGCAAGGGCAAACGATAAGGTCTGCGGCTTTTCGCCGCTAACGCCGGAACCCCCACCGGTATCGCTCAACGGACACGCTCCACAAAAGGACCCCACCATGCCCCTCTCCCGCCTGGCCGCGCTTGCAGCCGCCATTACCCTCACCTTGGGCCATGCCGGCGCCCAGGCCGATGACCAGCTGCAAGCCAAGGTAGACCGTATCGTCCGCCCACTGATGCAGGCGCAAGGCATCAGCGGCATGGCCGTGGCCATCTACGCCCGCGACCACGCGCACTACTTCAGCTACGGCGTGGCCAGCAAGGCCGACAACGTGCCGGTGAGCCGTGACACGCTGTTCGAGATCGGTTCGCTGAGCAAGACCTACACCGCCACCCTGGCCGCA
This sequence comes from Pseudomonas sp. LLC-1, assembly GCF_002992185.1. Lineage (NCBI taxonomy): Bacteria > Pseudomonadati > Pseudomonadota > Gammaproteobacteria > Pseudomonadales > Pseudomonadaceae > Pseudomonas > Pseudomonas sp. LLC-1. Next base: position 26,945 of record NZ_LUVY01000018.1, read on the forward strand.
CTGGCCAGTGCCGAGGGCCAGCTGGACCTCACCGCGCCGGCCAAACGCTACCACCCGGCGCTGGCCGGCACGCCCATCGGCGACGCCACGGTGCTGGAACTGGGCGCCTACAGTGCCGACTGCCTGCCCTTGCAGTTCCCGGATGCGGTGCAGACGCCGCAGCAGGTCGTCGATTTCTTCCGACACTGGCAGCCCCACGCCAAGCCCGGTACGCAACGCTGCTATTCCAATCCTAGCCTTGGCTTGTTTGGTGACCTTGCCGCCCGCGCGCAGCACCAGCCGTTTGCCACACTGATGACCGAAGGCCTGCTGCCGAAAATGGGCCTGGAGAACACCTACCTGCACATCCCGGCCAGCGCCCAGGGCCTTTATGCCCAAGGGTACGATGCCGCCGAAAAACCGGTGCGCGTCGGCCCCGGCCCGTACGCCGACGAAGCCTATGGCATCAAGACCAGCGCCAGCGACTTGCTGCGTTACGTGCGCCTGCAGATGCAGCCTGAAGGCTTGCCGCCAGCACTGGTGAAAGCCATCGACATCACCCAGCAAGGCTACTTCCAGGTCGGCGCCATGACGCAGGGCCTGGGCTGGGAACGCTACCCCTACCCGGCAACCCTGGCCACGCTGGTCGATGGCAACAGCCCGCGGCTGATCCGTGAACCCCAGGCAACCACACGGCTGCAACCGGCCCTGCCCGCCCAGCCGGCTGCCTGGTACAACAAGACCGGTTCAACCAACGGTTTTGGTGCCTACGCCGCGTTCGTGCCTTCCGAACAGCTGGCGATCGTGTTGCTGGCCAACCGAAACTACCCGAACGAAGCGCGGGTGCGCGCCGCCTTCGAGATACTGTCCGGCCTGTAGTACGAGCAGCGATTGTCGAACAAAACGACAGAAATGTAGTGCCAGAAAATATTCACTACAAAATGGTTGACGCCGTTCATCGCCCTTGTGCATGATGAAGCCGTCTCCCCGATCGGGAGCGGTGGCAAGGGTGTTCCAGACGGCCTGCGCGGTAACGCAGGCCGTCCGTGGAGAGGGAAACTGTCCAAAAGGCAGCGTGAGAAAGCCCCTGTTGCGATGCTGCTGTAGCAGCCTTGGTAGTGCGCTACACCGTGGTAGCGCCAACTGTGAAAATCACCTACGAATGGGTAATGGGGGCTTTATGATGAACTTGAACAACAATCCGACTATCGACCAATTGGCCCAGCTGTTCGCCGTACGCAAAGACAGCCTTGACGACCACCTGCTGTGGGTCAGCCAAACCGGTGAAGTGCGCCTCGACCGCCTGCCACCGAACACCGTCGAAGATGAATTTGAAGAGCACCTGCCCAGCATGCGTGCACGCTTCAAGGTCTACCGCCGCGGCCAGGGCTACGTTGGCAAGAAGGCCGCCGCCGACACCGAGTTCGTTGGCCGCGTGCTGCAGACCCTGCAACAAGAATGGCCCGCTGCCCGTGAGCAGCAGGCAGTCAAGGTGATCGAACCGCTCAATTGAGGGTTCCCGCCTTTACCTGAGCCCGGCCCACTTTGGCCGGGCTTTTTCATGCCTGGCGCCGCTGGCTGCAGGTTTCTGGCAAGGGCAAGGCACCGGTTGCCATCGCCCGGGCGCGGTCGACACCCCAAACCAGGGCGCGGGTCATGGTCTCGCCCGGCCGTGTCGGGTAGTACTCCTCCAGCAGTGCGCGCCCATCTCCAGCGTACAACCCCAAAAACAGCTGAGTGGCCCCCAGGCGTGACAGGCGCACCTGCACATCCAGCGTGGTGCCGTCACTGAGGGCTTCATCGTGGCTGCGGCTGTGCAGTTGGGCGTCGGCCCACTGCCAATAGGTCTGTTCCCTGACTCGCATGAGCATTCAATCCTCCGTTACTGGAATGCCCCGCCAGAAAACCACAACCTCGGCCAGCCGGCGAGTGCTACCCGGCAATGCCATGAGGCGGATCAACAAAGCGCAATAAAAACCCCGCCATTCAGCGGGGTCATGTTCGGGGGCGGGATCACTTCTTCAGCGGAACCCGCGGCATGAAGCGGCCTTTTTTGCTGCGCTGCAGGTGTGCAGGCTGGAGCTGTTCGGAATCATCCAGCGTCATGTGGGCGAAGCCCAGGCGAAAGGCCGCCTGACCGCAACGCACCTGGCTGTTGATCGGGAACGCGTCATTCAGGTCTTCGAAAAAGGATTCGCTCATGCCCTGTCTCCCTCCAGTGGCGGTCGCGTCGGCAACCAGAAGAGCTGCCCAGGAAACGCGGCCTGTGAAAATGAGACTAGCTGGTCATTTGCGGACCGCCCGGACAAGATTCCGGCAGCCGACCAGTGGCAACCCGCTCTACTTCAAGCGCACTGCCGTACCGGTGGCAAATACCACGACCATACCGCCCTGTACCGACGGCATACTGATCTCGAAATCCACACCCACTACCGCATCGGCTTGCAACTGGCGTGCCCGAGCCTTGAGTTCTTCGGTGGCCTGCTCGCGCGCCTCGCGCAGGGCGCTCTCCAGGGTTTGCGAACGGCCGCCGAACACATCGCGAAAGCGTGCAAAGAAATCGCGCACGAAGTTGATGCCCTGCACCGATTCGGAGCTGACCACGCCCAGGTATTCGGCAATCGGGCGGCCTTCGAGCTGGCTGGTGGTGGAAATGATCATGGGTGCGCTCCGCTGGCCTGGCAAAAGAGGCCGATTCTAACAGAGCGCAGTCCGGCAGATGGGACCGCTTTACGCGTTGGCCGCGCGCAAGCGTTGGCCAAGCCGCGCGCCAAACACGTTCACCAGCAACCCGGCCATCACCAGCAGTGCCCCCCAACCTTGGGTTGCGGTCAGCCGTTCGCCCAGCAGCAATGCCGACGAACTCAGGCCAATCACCGGCACCAGCAACGAAAAAGGTGCCACCTTGCCAGCCGGGTGGCGTGACAACAGCTTGCTCCACAAGCTGTAGCCAAGCATGGTGGCGACAAAGGCCAGGTACGCCAACGCCAGCACCGAGCTCCAGCTGATGTTGGCCAACGCATGGCCAATGCGCTCAGGCCCTTCCAGCCACCAGGACAACGCCAGGAACGGCAACGGCGGGATCAGGCCGCCCCAGATCACCAGTGCCACCAGGTCAACCGAACCAAACCGCCGGGTGATGATGTTACCCAGGCCCCACATGGCGCCGCCGCACAGGGTCAGCACCAACGCCAGCATGGGCACATGGCCGCCGTCTTCGCTGCCGATCAATGCCAGGCCGCTGGCCGCCACCAGCAGCCCCAGCACGCTGGCCAGGCGCAGCCGCTCACCCAGGAACAACGCAGCGAAGCCGAGGGTGAAGAACGCTTGCGACTGCAAAATCAACGAGGCCAGCCCTGGCGGCATGCCGCTGTACATGGCCTGGAACAGAAAGGCGAACTGGCCCAGCGAAATGGTGGCCCCGTAGGCGATCAGCCAGCGCCACGGCAGTTTGGGCCGCCTGACCAGCAAGATGGCCGGAAACGCCACCAACAAGAAGCGCAATGCCCCCAGCAACATCGGCGGCAAGCCATCGAGGCCAACCTTGATGACCACGAAGTTGACTCCCCAGGCGACAATCACCACCAGGGCGATGAGCAGGTCCTTGAGCGGCATTGCGGGTTCCTTCTTCAGGCTTTTCTAGACATATTTCGTTACAGCATAAGGCTATTCCTTCGGCTGCGACCAGCACAGTTGTGGCCAAGGGTTGCGCAACAGTGACTGTTACTGCATCCGTTCAATCCCGAAAGCCAGGCGCGGTCTTTTCCAGCATCCGCAACAGCGCCGCCCATGCCAATTGCAGTGCATCCGGGTCCGCCAGCTCCCCCTGCTTCAACCCCCTGCCCGGGTCATTGAACTGCCGCTCGGTATGCGCGCACACCGCCGGGGGCGGCAAAACCAGTTGCCCGGCACTCTGCGCCGCCAACTGGATCTCGCAGGCTTTCTCCAGGTAATACATGCGCAGAAAAGCTTCGGCCACGCTGCGCCCGGTTGTCAGCAGGCCATGGTTGCGCAGGATCATCACAGGCTTGTCACCCAGATCGGCCACCAGCCGTTGCTGCTCATCCATGTCCAGCGCAATACCCTCGTAAGCGTGGTAAGCCACCTTGCCGTAAAACTCCATGGACATCTGGTTCACCGGCAGCAGCCCACATTCCAGCGCCGCCACTGCACACCCGGCCCGGGTATGAGTGTGCAGCACGCACTGGGCATCCTCGCGGGCGGCATGAATGGCGCTATGAATGACGAAGCCGGCCGGGTTGACCGGGTGCGGCGTGGGTTCCACCGGCCTGCCCTGCAAGTCGATCTTCACCAGGCTGGAGGCCGTGATTTCATCGAACAGCAGGCCGTACGGGTTGATGAGAAAGTGATGCTCCGGCCCCGGCAGGCGCAGGGAAATATGGGTGAAGATCAAGTCACTCATGCGAAAGTGCGCGATCAGCCGATAACAAGCCGCCAACTCCTGGCGCAAGTGCTGTTCCGTTGCGGTCATGGTCATTGCCCTTGATTGATGAGGTGGCACGAAACTACTTGGTCGCCCAGGCATTGAAGCGCTGTTCCAGCTCTTCGCCATGGTCAACCCAGAATTCCACATTCATCGCCAGCGCCCCTTGCAGGTTCTGTGGCGAAGTGGGCACCCAGTCGGCCAAGGCCGGGTCAAGCCTGGCAGCAGCCTGGGTATTGGTAGGCCCATACGGAATCTGCTGCACATAACGCACCTGGGTATCCGGTTGATTGGCATAGGCAATCAGCCGATTGGCCTGGTCCACATGCCGCGAGCCTTTTATGATCGCCCAGTAATCCATGCCATACAGGCTACCGGGCCACACGACGGCCAGCGGGCTGCCCTGTTGTGCTGCCACGGCGATGCGCCCGCTGTAGGTGGAGGTCATCACCACATCGCCTGCAGTCAACCACTGCGCTGGCTGGGCGCCCGCGTCCCACCACTGGATGTAGGGCTTGAGTTCACTCAGTTTGGCGAAGGCACGTTCAACCCCGGCCGGCGTCGACAGTACCTGGTAGACATCTTCAACCTTGACCCCATCGGCCAGCAGGGCGAACTCCAGGTTGTACACCGCACGCTTGCGCAGGCCGCGCTTGCCCGGGTACTTGTTCACGTCCCAGAAGTCGGCCCACGATGTCGGTGCCTGGGCCAGCTTGTTGCGGTCGTAAGCGATCGCCACGCTCCACACCAGCGCAGCCGAGCCGCAGTCCTGCGCTGCATCGGGGATCAGTTCGGCGGCATGGCCCAGGCGTTTCCAGTCAAGGTGCTCGTACACGCCCTCGTCACAGCCGCGCATCAAGTCCGGCCCTTCGATCTGCACCACGTCCCAGTCGACGTTACCGGTGTCGGCCATCACCTGGATCCGCGCCATCTCGCCGTTGTATTCGCTCTGGATCAACTTGCTGCCGTCCTGCGCGCTGAACGGCTTGAAGATCGCCTCGTCCTGGGCCTTCTGGCCAGCACCGCCATAAGCGACCACAACCATCTCTGGCGCGGCCTGCGCACTGCCCAGGCCAAGGGCCAGCAGCGCCGCACAAAGGCCGCTCACACGTGGGAATACCTGCATCGTAGTTTCCTCCTTCCGGTGCCCAAAGGGCCCGTTTTCTTGTTGTTGTGAGGTCACGCCCTCGCCGTGAGGGTGAACAAAACCTAGTCGCGCATCAGTAAAAAAACAAGTTGATTTTTTACTAGCGCTACACTTTCATAAACAAAACAAGAACAACACCGCACCGGAGCCGCCTGTATGCAGACCGCCTTCCCTCACCTGTTCGAACCCTTGCAGATCCGCGGCAAACGCCTGAAGAACCGCATCATGTCCACCGGCCACGACACCTGCCTGCCTACCGACAATCTGGTGAATGACAAACTGATCGCCTACCAGCGCGACCGCGCCGCCGGGGGCGTCGGCCTGATCGTGCTGCAAGTTGCCGGGGTGCATGACAGCGCCCGCTACACCTCGCATGTGCTGATGGCCACCGACGATGCCTGCATCGACGGCTACCGCCAGCTTGCCGAGGCCTGCCATGCGCACGGTACCGTGGTGCTCTCGCAGCTGTTTCACCCCGGGCGGGAGATCATGGAGTCGGCAGACGGCCTGTTGGCGGTGGCGTACTCGGCGTCTTCGGTGCCCAACGAACGCTTCCGCGTCATGCCGCGCGCGCTGGACCAGGCGATGATCGATGAAATCGTCAAGGGCTACGCCAGCGCCGCCCGCCGCCTGCACCAGGCCGGGCTGGATGGTGTCGAGGTGGTGGCCAGCCATGGCTATCTGCCCGCGCAGTTCCTCAACCCGCGGGTGAACCTGCGCAGCGACGGCTACAACGGCGAACTGGAACAACGCCTGAGGTTCCTGCGTGAAGTGCTGGCCGCCGTGCGCGCCGCCACCGATGAGCAGTTCATCATCGGCCTGCGCATCAGCGCCGACGAACGTGACAGCCAGGGCCTGAGCGAGGATGAGTCACTGGCCGCCGCAGTTGCCTTGCAGGGCCAACTCGACTACCTGCACATCGTCGCCGGCACCTCAGCGTCACTGGGTGGCGCCGTGCATATCGTGCCGCCCATGGCCATCGAGCCCGCCTACCTGGCCCGCGAGGCCGCCGCCTTCAAGCAACAGCTGGCTATCCCGCTGTTCGTGACCGGGCGCATCAACCAGCCCCAGGAAGCCGAACTGATTCTGGCCCGCGGCCAGGCCGATGTCTGCGGCATGACCCGAGCCTTGATCTGCGACCCGTTGATGCCGAACAAGACCGAACGCGGCCAGATCGAAGATGTACGCGCCTGCATCGCCTGCAACCAGGCGTGCATCGGCCACTTCCACCGTGGCCTGGCCATCTCCTGCATCCAGCGCCCCGAAACCGGTCGAGAACTGCAGTACGGGCAACTGACGGCCACGGCCACACCCAAGCGCATCCTTGTGGCCGGCGGCGGGCCAGCTGGCATGAAGGCCGCCGCCGTGGCCGCTGCCCGAGGGCATCAGGTGACACTGTACGAGGCTGGCCCCCAGCTCGGCGGCCAGGTGCTGCTGGCCCAGTTGCTACCGCGCCGCGCCGAGTTCGGCGGGGCCAGCACCAACCTGCAGCGGGAAATGGCCCTGGCCGGCGTGGAAGTTGTGCGCAACACCCGGGTCGACCGCGCCTTGGTCGAGCGCGAGCGCCCCGACCTGGTCATTGCCGCCACCGGTGCCACTCCTTACTGGCCAGCGTTCGAACGCACCGGCGACTTGCAGGTGGTGGACGCCTGGCAGGTGCTGCGCAATGAAGTGAAGCCGGGGCGCTCGGTGCTGGTCATCGACTGGCGCTGCGACTGGATCGGCCCGGGCATCGCCGAACGCCTGGTGCGCGAGGGGCATCACGTACAGCTGGCGGTTAACGGTACCCATTGCGGCGAAAGCCTGCCGCTGTACGTGCGCGATCAACTGGCCGGCGAGTTGCATCGCCTGGGCATCCCCATCACCCCGTACGCGCGCCTGTATGGCAGCGACGACAACACGGTGTACTTGCAGCACACCGCCAGTGGCGAGCCGATGATCTTCGAGGGTATCGACACCCTGGTGCTGTGCCTGGGTCATCAGCCTGAAGACAGGCTGGCCAGCGAGCTGGCCGGCCTGGTGGAAGTGCGGCGTGTTGGCGACTGCCTGGCGCCGCGCACCGCCGAAGAAGCGATTCACGACGGCCTGACGGTTGCCTGGTCGCTCTGAGGCTGTACATACTGCGGCTTTTACGATGGACCGACGTGCATGAGCCAACTTCCCCAGCCCCCCGCCAGTGAAGCCGGGGGCGCCGCGCCGCAGTTCCTGGGCACCCGCATCCGCGGCCTGCGCAAGCGCCGTGGCATGACCCTGGCGGAGTTGGCTGCACACAGTGAACTGACTGCCGGTTACATCAGCCAGCTGGAGCGCAACCTTTCCTATCCGTCGATCCCCGCGTTGTTCAACATCGCCCGCAGCCTGGGCGTGACCATCCAGTGGTTCTTTGCCAGCGAAGCCAACACCGCCCCCGAAGACCAAGGTTACGTGGTGCGACGCAACAGCCGCCTGAGCGTGCATTACGAAGATGGGATTGTCGATCAGTTGCTCACCCCCCAACCCAACCGCCAGCTGGAAATCCTGCACTCACGCTTCCCCCCGGGCACCTACAGCCAGCAAAGCTACAGCCATGAGGGCGAAGAAGCCGGCTACCTCCTCAGCGGCAGCTTCGAGCTTTGGGTGGGCGAGCGGCATTTCCAGCTGGGTGAAGGCGACAGTTTCAGCTTTTCCAGCCAGGAACCCCATCGCTATGGCAACCCCGGCGAAGTGGATGCCGTGGTGATCTGGGTGATCACGCCGCCAACATTTTGAAGCACTCCCGCAGGCCTTGGTAACGCTGCTGACCCTCGATAGGGTCTACCTTGTCAACCGAACTCACGAGGAGCCAACAACATGAAGCAGATCCTGATCATCGGCGCCGGCTTTGCCGGCCTGTGGAGTGCCCTCAGCGCTGTCCGCCAGCTTGCCCTCAACGGCAACAAAGGCGTCGAAGTCACCTTGCTCGCGCCCCAGGCCGAACTGCATATACGCCCGCGCTTCTACGAGCCCGATGTGCACACCATGGCCGCGCCACTGCAGGCGCTGTTCGATGCCGTCAACGTCCGCTTCGTGCAAGGTACGGCCTTTCATATTGATGAACAGGCCCGCCGGGTCAGCTACCGCACCCGCAGTGGCACCCAGTGTGCCCTGCCCTACGACCGCCTGATCATGGCCTGCGGCAGTGTGCTCAACCGGCCTGACATGGCCGGCATCGAGCACGTCTTCGATGTCGACAAGATCGACAGCGCCGCACGCCTGGAAGCCCACCTCAAGTCCCTGGCCAGCTTGCCCGACACACCGGCACGCAACACCGTGGTAGTGGCCGGTGGCGGCTTTACCGGCATCGAGACGGCAACCGAACTGCCAGCACGGCTGCGCAAAATCCTGGGTGAAGACGCCGCGTTACGCGTGGTAGTGGTCGACCGCGGCGCAAAAATCGGTGCCGCCTTGGGCGACGGCATTCGCCCGGCCATTGAACAGGCCTGTGAGGCGTTGGGCGTGGAATGGATCTGCGGTGCCACGGTGGCCTCGGTAGACCCTGCCGGCGTGCTGCTGGACAACGGCCAGCGCATCGATGCCAGTACGGTGGTCTGGACAGTAGGTTTCAAGGCCAACCCGCTCACCGAACAGATCACCGGCGAGCGCGACCGCCAGGGCCGCTTGCATGTGGATGGCAACCTCAAGGTCAAGGGCAATGATGCGGTGTATGCAGCCGGCGATGTGGCGTATGCCGCCTGCGACGAGCGTGGCAACTACGCGGTGATGTCCTGCCAGCACGCGATTCCACTGGGGCGCTATGCGGGCAACAATGCGGCGGCCGAGCTGATTGGCGTGGCGCCGATGACGTACAGCCAACCCAAGTACGTAACCTGCCTGGACCTGGGCGCCTGGGGCGCGGTGTATACCGAAGGGTGGGCGCGCGCGGTGGCGCCGCCGGAGGACAAGGCCAAGGCCAAGGTGTTGAAATCGCAGATCAACACCGTGTGGATCTACCCGCCAGCGGCAGACCGTACAGCCGCTTTGGCGGCGGCTGATCCGAGTATTCCGGTGGCCTGACACGGCTTGCCGGCAATGGGGCCGTGACGGGCCCCATGCCTGCCAATCAGGCAGCTGCAAACAGCTCGTTGGCAATCTGAGCCTGGGCAGCGTCAATCGCCTGGCTACGGTGTTCCGGGCCATAGGCCAGGCCATGGGCGCGGACGATTTCCAGGTCGGTGACACCGATGAAGCCCAGGAACACTTTCAGGAAGTCCTCATGCCCGGCACCGGTCGGCTGGCCAGCGTGCAGGCCACCGGCGGTGGAAACCAGCACCACTTTCTTGTTGCCGCACAGGCCTTCCGGGCCAGCTTCAGTGTAGCGGAACGTTTTGCCGGCAACGGCCACGCGGTCGATCCAGGCCTTGAGTTGGGTCGGTACCGTGAAGTTGTACATCGGCGCGCCAATGACTACAGCATCAGCAGCCAGGAATTCTTCCAGGGTTTCAGCACTGAGCCTGGCTTCAAAAGCCTGGGCAGCATCACGCATGTCTTCAGGGGTGCCAGCAGCTACCAGGGTGGCGGCAGAAAAGTGGGCGATGGCGTCAGCGGCCAGGTCACGGTAAACCACTTCCACGCTTGGATCGGCGGCTTTCCAGGCTTCGACCACTTCACGGCTTAGCTGGCGGGAGGCGGAATTGTCGCCCAGGATGCTCGAATCGATGTGCAACAGTTTCATGGGACTCTCCAGTGATTGAAGACCGCGCCAGTGGGCGATCACTTGTGGAGAATCCTACCGGGGTGCGCAATGGCTGATAAGGAGGCAAAAATGCGTTAGTTTGTCCCACAGATAGAACAGTGAGACATGCCCATGCAAGATCTTAACGACCTCTTTTACTTCGCGCGCGTCGTCGAAGCCGGTGGATTCGCCGCAGCCGGGCGCCAGCTGGGTATCCCCAAGTCGCGCCTGTCGCGGCGTATCGCCGAGCTGGAAGAGCGCCTTGGCACGCGCCTGCTGCAACGCACCACGCGGCAGCTCAAGCTCACCGCAGTAGGTGAACGCTACCTGCATCATTGCCAGGCCATGCTGCTGGAAGCCGAAGCGGCCGATGAAGCCGTAGCCAGCATGAGCAGTGAACCGCGCGGGCGCTTGCGGGTGTCTTGCCCGGTGGCGCTGGCACATGCATTCCTGCCAGATGTGATCAGCCGTTTTCTTGAGCAGTACCCGCTGGTGCAACTGGACATGGTGCTGCTCAACCGCCGGGTCGACCTGATTTCCGAAGGCATCGACGTGGCACTGCGCGTGCGTGACCTGGGCGATGAAGACCCGGCGCTGGTCACCCGCCGCCTTCGCCAGGCGCAAATGCAACTGGTGGCTGCGCCCGGGTTCGCCGATCACATTCGTGAACCTGCAGAGCTGGCGTCACTGCCCGTGCTGGGCGCCGCTGAAGCAGACCGGTTGGTACACTTCCGCTTGTTCGGCCCTCATGGCAAGCAGCAGGAAATCGCCCTGGAACCGCGCCTGGCCATTGATGATTTCGTAGTACGTAATGCTGCTGTACGGGCCGGCCTCGGCTTCACTGCCCTGCCCAGCATGTTTTGCGAGGAAGAACTGGAGCGCGGCGAACTGGTGCGCCTGCTGCCAGACTGGTCGCTACCGGGTGGCTACCTGCAAGCGGTATACCCCCACCGGCGGGGTGTACTGCCTGCAGTGCGGGTATGGATCGATCACCTGGCGGCATCATTCGAGGCCTGTGGAGAACGGTATGTCTGAAAGGAAAATGAGCGAAGCCGAAGTGGCAGCGTTTTGCCTGAGCCTGCCGGGTGCGCGGGAAGACTACAAATGGGGTGGCATTCGGGTGTTTTCAGTGGCAGGCAACAAGATGTTCGCCGTGCTCGACCTGGCCGGTGCGGGTTTGTCATTCAAAGTGGCCGATGAACTGTTTCTCGGCTACTGCGACCGCCCAGGGGTGCGGCCTGCGCCGTATCTGGCGCGGGCAAAATGGATCAGCATGGCGCAGCCCTACCCCATGGGGCGTGATGAGCTGTGTGATGTGTTGCAGCGCTCGCACCAACTGGTGGTGCGCCGGCTGCCGAAGCGCTTGCAGGTAGGGCTGATGATGTGAACTACCTGTACCGGCCTCTTCGCGGGTTTACCCGCGAAGAGGCCGGTACAGGCAATAATCAATTGAAGGGCAGATAACGCCCCTCAAAAAACAGCCAGTCCGCCCAGAACACCTGGTGCACCAGCACAATCCCCCAGAACACCAGCTGGTAAGACAGCTTGCGAGTCTTGTGCCGAAACACCTGCTGCGCCACCAGTGCCCCCGGCCAGCCACCCAACAGCTCACTGGCATGCAGCACTTTCTCGGGCGTACGCCAGGCCTGGGTACGCGCCTGCTGCTTATCCTGCCAATACAGCAACAGGCTGATCAGGCTCATGGCCGGGTACAGCGCCAGCGGCCACCAGGCCTGGTCGTTCCAGGCCATGCGCGCAGCGCCCAGCCCGGGCAACAGGCACAACACCCCCAACAGCAGCAGTTTCAGGCGCACATTGCGCACGCCCTCCGCCCGTTGCCCGCGCAGCACCTCAGCCATGCGCTGTCGACCAGTCAACCCAGCCGAACTGCCAGGTCGCCAGAATCAGCAGGCCGAACACAATGCGATACCAGGCAAACGCCGCGTAGCTGTGGTTGGCAATGAACTTGAGCAACGCGCGCACGGCGATCATGGCGAAGATGAACGACGTCACGAAACCAACGGCAAATACCGGCAAGTCACCGGGCTGGAACAGGTCACGGTACTTGTAACCCGAATACACCGCCGCGCCGACCATGGTCGGCATTGCCAGAAAGAACGAAAATTCGGTCGCGGCCTTGCGCGACAAGCCGAACAGCAGGCCGCCAATGATGGTCGAGCCCGAGCGGGAAGTGCCCGGAATCATTGCCAGGCACTGGATGAGGCCGATCTTCAGCGCATGGCTCCAGCGCATGTCGTCCACATGGTCCACCTGCACGCGGTGTTCGCGGCGCTCGGCCCAGAGCATGATGACGCCACCCACCACCAATGCCGCCGCCACGGTGATCGGGTTGAACAGGTACTCGTGAATCAGGTCGGCGAACAGCACGCCCAGCACCACCGCCGGCATGAACGCCAACAGCAGGTTGCCGGTGAAACGCCGCGCCTTGGGCTGGCTGGCCAGGCCAAACACCACTTCGAAAATTTTGCCACGAAACTCCCACACCACCGCCAGGATCGCTGCCAGCTGAATGATGATGTTGAATGCCATGGCCCGCTCACCGCCAAAACCTATCAGGTCGGCGACGATGATCTGGTGCCCGGTACTGGAGATCGGCAGAAACTCCGTCAGCCCTTCGACCACGCCTAAGATGATTGCCTGAAAGGCAGTCCAAAAATCCATCATTCCCCCGGATGGAGCGCCGCTTGCTGCGGGCCCCTTGTTCTTGATTTGCTTGAATTTGCCGCACGCGGCCCGGCTGTTTTACAGCGACTGTTGGGCGCAACGCCAGTAGAAAAGTTCACACCCGCTAAAGGTTTCATCTTGCGCGGCCGAAATCCTAGCAGAGCGCCTTTGCAATCGCTTTACGCGACCTGCTGCAGACTATTTCAAAGATAGCACTTAGCCATTAGTAGGGTGGGGACCTGTCGCAAAGCATGCTTGGATGCACCTCAATAAAAAGAACAATGCGGGAGCTCCTGGATGAACACGTTGAGATCGATGTCGATCAGCCGGCGCCTGTGGCTGATCCTTGTGGTGGCGGTGGCCATGCTTGTGGTGCTTGGCCTGCTCATGCTGCGCCAGATCCACGGTGACCTTTACCAGGCCAAAGCGGAAAAAACCCGCCATGTGGTGCAGACCGCCGCTGGCGTGCTGGCCTATTACCAAGGGCTGGAAGCGGCCGGTACGCTCAGCCGCGAAGCCGCCCAGCAACAGGCACTGCAGGTGGTACGTGCGTTGCGCTACGACCACGATGACTACTTCTGGATCAACGACCTGGGGCCAAAGATGATCATGCATCCGGCCAACCCCAAGCTCGATGGCCAGGACCTTTCTGCCATTCGCGACCCCGACGGCTTTGCCGTGTTCAACGAAATGGTCGCCCTGGCCCGCCAGCAGGATGCAGGGCCGGTCAACTACCGCTGGCCCAAACCCGGTGCCAGCGAGCCGGTCGCCAAGACTTCCTATATACAGCTGTTCAAACCCTGGGGCTGGATTATCGGTTCAGGCGTGTACGTCGATGACGTGCAGGCCGAATTCGCCCGCCAGTTGCGCGATGCCTCGCTGGTGGGCGTGGGCATTGCCCTGCTGATGGCACTGGTGGTCCTGCTGATTGCGCGCAGCATTGCCCGCCCCTTGCAGGAGGCCGTGCAGGCCATGGGCAACATCGCCAGCGGCGAAAGCGACCTGACCCGGCGCCTGGACACCCACGGCCGTGACGAAATCACCCACCTGGGCGAGCACTTCAACCGTTTCAACGGCAAGCTGCAGGGTGTGGTCGGCCAACTGCAAGGGGCGGCCCACGCGCTGGCCCAGTCCGCCGGGCACGTCGGCGACAATGCAGGCGCCGCACAGCAGCACAGCGCCCAACAATCGCTACAGATGGACCAGGTAGCCACCGCCGTGAACGAGGTGACCTATGCCGTGCAGGACGTGGCCAAGACTGCCGAACAGGCCGCCGGGGAAATGCGCACCGCGCAGCAGCAGGTAACCCATGGCCAGCAAGCGATTCATGGCAGCCTGGCGCAGATCGACCGGTTGTCGCTGACCATCGACCAGGCCGTGCAGGTGATTCGCGACCTGGCAGGCCACAGCACACGCATCGGCGGTGTGCTCGATGTCATCCGCTCCATCGCCGAGCAGACCAACCTGCTGGCGTTGAATGCGGCCATCGAAGCGGCGCGGGCCGGGGAACAGGGCCGTGGCTTTGCCGTGGTCGCTGACGAGGTTCGCCTGCTGGCCCAGCGCACCGCGCAGTCGACGGCAGAGATCCATACCATGATCGAGCACCTGCAAAGCCAGTCGGACGCAGCGGTCAAAGCCATCGACACCAGCAGCGAAGCCTCGCGCCAAACCGTCGAGCAGGCCCGCGAAGCCGGCGCCAGCCTGGACGCCATCAACCAGGCACTGACCAACCTGACCGCGCTGAATGCCTCCATCGCCAGCGCCACCTTGCAGCAGTCGCATGTGGTCGAGGAAATCAACCGCAATGTGCTGGATACCGCCGGGCTGTCGCAGCAGACGGCCGATGCGGCGCGCCAGTCCAGCGATGCCGGGGTGGCACTGGGGCAGTTGAGTGAGGAGTTAGAACAGTTGCTGCGCCAGTTCCGGGTATAACTGCCAAAATGCAGGGGGCTGCAATGCAGCCCCAGACGCCCTCACGCCCTACACCTTCCCTGGCCGACCCGCTACAATCGCGGCCCTCACTAAAGTCTCCAAGGATCGCCGATGTCCGGCCTTGAACTCATCGCCGCCGTCCTCGGCGTCACCGCTGTCTGGCTCACGGTCAAACAAAACGCCTGGTGCTGGCCGATCGGCCTGGTCATGGTGCTGATCTATGGCTGGCTGTTCTACGAGGTAAAGCTGTACTCGGGCATGCTGCTGCAACTGGCCTACGCGATCCTGCAACTGTACGGCTGGTGGCAATGGAAACGCCCCGGCCGCACCGAAGACGCCCGCCAGGTATCGCGCCTGCAAGGCCCTGCGTTATGTGCCGGCCTGGCTGCCGGGGTACTCCTGAGCGCAGCACTGGGCTCGGCCATGGCCAACTGGACCGATGCCGCCCTGCCCTGGCTCGACGCCACCCTGACCGGTTTCAGCCTGGTGGCGCAACTGTGGATGGCCCAGAAGCGCCTGCAATGCTGGCCGCTGTGGGTGGCAGTAGACATCGTCTATGTAGGCTTATACCTGCACCAGCAGCTGTACTTCACGGCGGGCTTCTTTGCCGTGCTCACCCTGATTGCCGTGCGCGGCTGGCTGGAATGGCGCCGCGACCCGGCGTTGGCGCAACCATGAGCACGCAACACGCCATGAAGGTCCTGGTGCTGTGCGGCCCCGAATCCAGCGGCAAGAGCTGGCTCAGCGGTGTGATCCAGGCGCATTTCGGCGGTGTGGTGGTGGCCGAGTACGTGCGCCACTTCATCGACCAGGAGTGCCGCGATACCTGCTATGCCGATATCCCTGCCATCGCCCACGGCCAGCTGGCCTGGGAGGACCGGGCGCGCGAACAGGCGCCACCGCTGCTGATCCTCGACACCCACCTGCTCAGCAACATGCTCTGGAGCCGCGCCTTGTTCGATGACTGCCCGGCCTGGCTGGAACAAGCCTTGCTTGAACGGCACTACGACCTGCACCTGCTGCTGAGCCCGCAGGGGGTGGACTGGGTTGCCGATGGCCAGCGCAGCCAACCCGACATCAACGACCGCCAGCGCTTTTTCGACGACAGCCTTGCCTGGCTGCAACAGCATAATCAGGCGCACCAGATACTTGAGGGCAATTGGCCGCAGCGCCAGTTGCTGGCCTTGCAAGCCGTTGCTACGCTGCTTGATAGCGATGCGCCATCCTGCCCGACCGAGTGTTAACCTACTGACACACTCCAGTGGGGCAAGGCCCCCGAAATTGCGGGGCTTCCCCCCTTTTCGGGGGCAGTGTCAAACCCGTGAAACACCCCTGCAAAAACCCTTCCAATCAAGGCCACAGCTGGCTTGGCCAGCAACGCCCACGGCTGGCTGTTTCACCGCTGAGACAAAATGCGCCGCAGTTTGTCAGCCTCTTGCCCTAACTGTCTGATCTGAAAACGATTCTCAAAAGCGGCACACCATCTGCTCTGTCCTTTGCATCGCTGAACAAGGCCAGCGCTCAAAGAAGGAGTTGCCGTCGTGAGGAAGAGTGACAAACGCCTCTATCACTTGTTGTTGGCGGGTTGTGTACTGGGGGCATTGAGCCTCACGGCCCACGCAGACAAAGGCATCATCATCATCAAGCGCGACGTGCAGGTGCGCAACGCGACGATCCCACCCTTGATCCCTGACCCGAGCCCGACCACGGTCAACGCCAACCCTTCTGCCCACGTGCTCAAGCAAACCAACGAGCTGAGCGATGGCGATTTCGCCAGCATCAGCAGTGGCGCCGGCATCAGCAACATGATTACCCAGCAGACCAACAACCTGGGGGGTAACCTCGGCAACCAGAACCAATTGCCCAACCTGTCAGGCGGCCGTGGCACGGGGGGCGCGGGTAACGGCATCTCCAACATGGTCAACTCAAGTGTGCAACGCGGCCTCGCGCCATTGCAGATTCTGACCGGCGGGGGCAAGTGACATGAAGCACATGCTGCTGATTCTGGCCACCCTGTGCAGTACGCCAGGCCTCGCCGATTCCCTGGTTCCCGTCATCAATAATGCCAACATCGACAGCTCCGGCAGCCGCTATCAGGGCAACCTCTCCGTCAACCAGGCTGCCGGCGACAAACAGCAACAGGCCAATGCGCGGGCCATCGCCGTCGGGCCCGAAGCGAATGCCAGCACGCAGATCCGGCAACGGCTGAACACCCCCGCCGACCCGACGATGGATGCCCGCTCGACCATTCAAGGTAGCGCGTTCAGCAACGGCAGTGGTGCGCTGGGCGTCAACCAGAGCGCCGGCGCCAATACCCAGCAAGCCAATGCCCTGAGCATAACCCTCAGTGCTCAACCGCAAAGCATCGACGACAGCGTCCTCATGCAACAGAACGTGGCGCTGCTCAACAACTCCGGTCCAACTGACACCCCAACAGGCCATCGCCAGGTCACCACCAGTGACCAGGCCTTCACCGGTAGCCGCGGGGTGATCCAGTTGAACCAGAGTGCCGGGGTGGGAAACCGAATGGCCAACACCTTGAGCATCCGGGTCGCGGATTGACCCTTTCAGTTAAGAACGACACTTAACCAACATAGAGTACGGAGAATCACCATGAAACCCTCGATGGCAATCAAGCCTCTGGTGTTCGCAATTGCTGCGGTCATGGCTGTTGCTGTACAAGCTGGGCAAAACGATCGGCGCAATGACCACCACAACGGCCACCATAACAATGGTCATCACACGCCTCCTCCAACCAAAATCCCTGTGTATGCAACGGCCAATGCCTGGGATACCCAAACCAGCACCGATAACCGTATCAGCAATGAAGGCACCATCAACGAAGCCGAGATGAACCAGTCGGGCGAAGGCTCCAGTGGCAACGTCGGTATCAACGTGGCGGCCGGTAACGGCAACCAGCAGGATAACGCCGCAGCCATTGCCAACGCCGGCTCCGAGTCGAGCCTGGACAACAGCTTCGTGTTCGGCATGGCCAGTGCCACTGCCGATGTCGTGCAATCCAGCGACAACAACCGGGTCGACAACTATTCGACCCAGTCGTCTGCTGTGATGAGCGGCTCGGCCAGCGGGGCTGAGGGCAACATTGGCATCAACATCGCCGGTGGCGACCTCAACCAACAGAAAAACACCATGGCCATCGCCAACACCGGTGCGCCTCTGGGTAATGCCACTGCCACGGCTTCTGCCGAACAGGACGGGCCAGGCCTGGTCGTGAACAACAGTGCTGACCGCACTTACCGCGTCGACACGATCACCATCACCACCTCGGCCAGCGGCAGCTCGTCGCGCGACGGCGACTTCAACCTCAGCGTGGACAAGAGCTCGTCTTCGAGCTGGAACGCCAGCGGCTCCAACAGCTGGGATGCCAGCGGTTCGAAGTCGAAGGATGTCAGCGGGTCGCGTAGCAAAGAGTCCAGCTCCAGCTACAACGCTCAGCTTCACGCAACCCTGGATGCAGCGGCAGAAGCCTCGCACAGTGTCACCGTCGATCATGGCCGCCATGACCGCACGCGCAGCGAATCGGCCGACGCCTCGCTCAATGCATCGCTCGACGTGACCATCGACAAGTCGAAAGACAAGTCGTCCAGCTCTTCGTTCCAGAAGTCGTATGACTCTTCGTTCGAAGAAGCCTACAACTCCTCGTTCGAAAAATCGGGCAGCAAGTCGAAGGAATCGTCCAAGGACATCGTGAAGAGCTACAGCGAAAGCAGCTCGTACGACCTGAGCAACACTGTGTCCTTCCAGGTACTGACCCCGACCGGCTGGGCCAACCCTGTGACCAACACTGCAACCCTGAGCGGTTCGGTGAACGGTGGCAGTGGCAACCTGGGCGTGAACGTGGCAGCCGGTGTGGGCAACCAGCAGAGCAACTCGCTGGCCATTTCCAACACCTCGTTCTAAACGCTGCGCTTGAGGCCCCCTTCGGGGGGCCTTTCTTCAACACCCACCGGAAGGCATCCGATCATGCGCATTATCGCCTTGGCGTTTTTGCTGTGCCTGGCCAGCGTGAGCGAAGCTGCACAAATGCCGCTGTCCGTCCTGCCGGGCGGTGCCGTGGTATTCAAGCCCATCCAGAGCGTGCGTGAACGCAAGTTCGCCGACCTGGTGCAACAAAAAACCGACTTCAGTTGCGGCGCCGCCGCACTGGCGACCATCCTGCGCCAGGCCTACTGGCTGGATGTGGACGAACATCAGATCATCGAAGGCATGCTGGCCCACGCCGACCAGAACCTGGTGCGCACGCAAGGCTTCTCCATGCTCGACATGAAACGCTACGTCGAAAGCCTGGGGATGCGTGCCCGCGGCTACCGGGTAGCACCCGACACCCTGCACAGTGTGCGCATCCCGGTCGTGGTGCTGATGGACGTGCGTGGCTACAAGCACTTCGTGGTCATGCAAAAGGTCGACAAAGGCTGGGTGTACATCGGTGACCCGGTGCTGGGCCACAAGCGTTACAAGATCGACGATTTCCTGAAGGGCTGGAACGGCATCATCTTCGCTGTGATCGGCCAAGGGTACGACAAGAACAATGTCCTGCTCGACCCGCCCCTGCCACTGACTGCCAAGGGCCGGGTGAACAACTTCACCCCAGTGAAGGACACCGAGCTGCTGGACTTCGGCTTCATCAAAAGCGACTTCTTCTAACGACTGTTCTAATGACAAGGAGCATGAGGCTCCAGGGAGCATTTCATGAAGACTTCATTGTGGCTGGCCATGGCCTGCCTGGCCGCCAGCCTGCCAAGCCACGCCGAGGCGTTGAAACCCATCGAACTCAAGGACCAGGAGCTGGCCAACCTGCGTGGCCGCTATGTGATGCCGGGGCGCATCGTGAGTTTCGGGATTGTCATGTCCAGCACCTGGCAAAATGCCAAAGGGGACGTGATCGGGGCGACATCCACGCTGCAAGTCCAGCAGTCGACCATCAAGCCCCAGTTCTATGTCTCGATGATCGACGAAAAAGGCACCGGTGCCGCGTCGAGCGGTGCCTCTTCTGCGGGCACGGGCGTGGTCACAGGTGGCAACGGCCTGACCACCACCGAGGGTGTCACCCAGGTGGTGCGTGCAGCCGGCGACAATAATACGGCCTACAACAACGTTGATATCAACGTCACCAAAGCCAACCAGGCCCCCGCCGTGCAGCAACAAGGCCAGGTACTGGCCGCTGGCCAGACCCTGGTCGGTGAAAACGGCGCCGGCTCGCTCAGCGTGTCCTCGACCGGCGTGGGCGTGCAGCTCAACATCAATGCCAGCAATAACCAGGGCAGCAGCGTGCAGCGCCTGGCCCAGGGCGGCCTGATGCAGAATTCGACGCTGCTCGGCAACGGCAACCTGGTCAACAACGTCACTTCCCTGAATGTGGTCATGCGTGAAAGCGTGCCAACGGCCGCCTCGCTGAACGGTAGCCTCGACCAGCTCAAAGGTCTTCGCACCTTCGGATACTGATCTACGCTCAGTCTCATCAAAAGTAGTCGGAAGGGACGGCAAATCCATGCACCGATCTTTAACGCTCAAAGCTTTTGTGTGTTTGACTACCCTGGCCCCGGCCACAATGCTCTACGCAGCTGCCGACCCACAGGTCGAGGCCCTCAAGCAGGAACTGATCGAGCTTAAACGCCGTTACGAAGCCCAGCAGCAAGCGCTGATGGTACTGGAGCAGCGCGTGCGGCAGGTCGAGGAGGCCCCGGCGGCAGCGCAACCCAAACGCCTGGTCAAATCCCCTGCCGAAGGGGTCAAGGGGGCACAGACTGTCGCATCCGGCGCGCCGGGCACCACCGGCAGCTCCTACGGCCAGGCGCTCACCGCCGACTCGGAGCCGGCGCAAAGTGTGTCCAACCTGTATGACGAAGCCAGCGGCTTTTTCGGTGGCGGCAAGTTCAGCTTCGAAACCGGCCTGACCTACACCCATTACGATACCCGTGCGCTCACGCTCAACGGTTTCCTAGCACTGGACTCGATTTTCCTCGGCAGCATCAACCTGGACCGCATCAAGGCCGACAACTGGACCCTGGACATGACCGCGCGCTACAACCTGGCGCAGCGTTGGCAATTCGACATCAACGTGCCCGTGGTGTACCGCGAGTCTACCTACTCGTCCGGCGGGGTAAACAACGCAGGAAATGCCCCCTCTGACGCAACGGTAACCCGAGACCCGGAAATCGGTGATATCAACGTTGGGGTAGCCTATAAGTTCCTCGACGAGGACGAGACCTGGCCCGACGCCGTCGCCACTCTGCGGATCAAGGCACCTACCGGCAAGGACCCATATGGCATCAAGCTGCGCATAGACGAAGGTAACGACAACCTCGCGGTACCAGAAAGCCTACCAACCGGCAATGGTGTGTGGTCGATCACGCCGGGCATCTCGCTGGTGAAGACGTACGATCCAGCCGTGCTGTTCGCCAGCCTGTCGTACACCTACAACATGAAGGACTCCTTCAGCGATGTCAGCCCTGCGATTAACCAAAAAGTACCGGGTGATGTGAAGCTCGGTGACTCGTGGCAAATCGGCGGCGGGATCGCCTTCGCCCTGAACGAGAAGATGAGCATGTCGTTCTCAGTGTCCGACCAGTTCGCCGGCAAGAGCAAGATCAAACAGGATGGTGGGGACTGGCAATCAATCACCAATAGCGATTACAACGCCGCCAACTTCAACATCGGCATGACCTTCGCCGCCACCAACAACCTGACCATCGTCCCCAACCTGTCCATTGGTCTGACCGAAGATGCCCCTGACTTCTCCTTCAGCCTGAAATTCCCCTACTACTTCTGATACTTGCCCTCAGCCAGGCCCGTGCAAGCGGGCCTGGCTTTTGGTTACCAGCCTTGTAGCCAACCGCTTTCCCCTTCCCGGCCTGTTATCATCCAGCACAGATGCATGACGATTTAATGGCAAAAGGGAAGTTTTTGTGAAGAACCTGTCCGACCACCCACGTACCCGGCTTGCCGCCTTGGCAGCCCTGGTGCTGGTGATCCCACTGGGTACGCGCGCCATGCTGGGTTGGTCCAACCCACTCGGTTACCTGTCCGACCTCGCCCTCGGCAGCCTGCTGGTCTTGCTGCTGCACCGTCGGCCATGGTGGCTGGCCCTACCCGTGCTGCTGGCCTGGGCTGCCCTGTGGGTGGCCTCGGCCGAACTCGTGAGCGCGGTGGGCCGGTTGCCTACCAGCGCCGACCTGACGTACCTCGTCGACCCGCAATTCATGGAGAACTCTACCGGCGGCGGCCTGGCCCATGCCTGGCTGCCCTGGGTAATGGGCGCAGGCCTGCTGGCCTGGCTGGCCACCGCGTGGCGTAGCCGCACCCGGCGCAGCCAGCCGCTGCCGCGCAAGGCCTGGGCCATTCCCGCGCTGTTGTTCGCTACCCACTGGGGCAGCCAGCAGCTGGTCCCCAGCGACGCCGACCAATGGCGGCAATACAACCTCACCCACCAACTGATGTCTGCCGGGGTCGGCACCCTGGAGCGCAAGGTCGAGGGCTGGATGGGCCGCACGCAAACGTTCACGCCGCTGGCCAGCAGCGGCCTGACGCAATCCGACCTGCATGGCCAGCGCCTGCTGGCCGGGCCAGGCAGTGCTCGCAACCTGCTGGTCATCACGGTGGAAGGTATCCCCGGGGCCTACCTGCGGCCCAATCGCCAGGCCCTGCACAGCCGCTTCGACGAAGACCTGATGCCCAAGGTCAGCCAGTGGGCCGAGCGCGGCATGAACACCCCGGACTACGTGCTGCACACCCACCAGACCATCCGCGGCCTGTACGCGATGCTGTGTGGTGACTACGACAAACTGGCCAATGGCACCCCCAAGGGCGTAGAGCTGCTAACCCAGAACGAACGCAACCAGGCCTGCCTGCCGGCGCAACTGCGTCAGGCCGGCTTTACCACCCATTACCTGCAAGGGGCCGGCCTGCGCTTCATGGCCAAGGACCGCATCATGCCGCACATCGGCTTCGACTCGGTGCACGGCCTGGAGTGGTTCCGCAACAAGAACTACCTGGACTTCCCTTGGGGCAAGGATGACCGGGCCTTCTTCGAAGGTGCCCTGGACTACGTCGGCCAGCTGCAAAAGCAGGACAAACCCTGGATGCTGACCCTGCTTACCGTGGGCACGCACCAGCCATATTCGGCACCCGCCGAGTACCTGGAACGCTATGACACGCCCAAACAGGCTGCCGTGGCTTACCTGGACGATGCGCTGGGGGCGTTTCTCGATAACCTGGAACGCCAGGGCGTGCTGAAGGACACGTTGGTGGTGGTGACCTCCGACGAGTCCCACGGCATCGACGGTGTGCGCCTGGCCTCATCCTGGGGCTTCAACCTCACCCTGGCGCCGGAGCAGGCGCAACTGCCCCACATCAAGCGCGGCACGTACGGCCATATCGACCTGGCCACCTCCGTGCTCGACTACTTTGCACTGCCCATTCCAATAGCGCTTGGTGGTCGCTCGCTGTACCGCGACTACGATACCGGCCGCGAAATGATTTCCTACACCAATGGCATGCTGCGCTATCACAACGGCCAGGGCGTCTTCACCGAATGTGACTTCCAGCAGCGCTGCCGGCGTTACGCCAGCGAGGGCTTCATTGCCGACCAGGCCCGCTATCTGGGCCCGGGCGACAGCCTGCTCGGCCAGCAGATCGGCGCTTTGGCCGGGGTGCTCGACCAGTCCCTGCTGCAAACCCCGCTTAACCTGCGTTACCAGTTCGGCGGTCCTTCGCCGATCAAGCTGCGCAAGCGCATTCACGATGACTGGGCCGATAACCTGATCGGCGCCCAGTACCTTGAAATGCCGGAAGGCTCGCACACCCGCGTGCGGGTGAAGGTGCGCTCGCTGGACCCCAAACGTGTCGCCTACATCCAGCTCAAGGCCAAGCAACTGGAGCAGGATGTGCCACTGGGCCTGCCTGCCGAGGTGAAGGTCACCGCCGACGAACCGCTGGAGATGGAGTTCAGCTTCGACAACCCGACCGAACGCAAAGCGTTTTCCTTCCATTTGCTGGGGTATGGCGGCGGTAAGGTGGAAGTCAGCGACTTCAGCGTGATCACCGCGCTGCCCGGAGAGGATGACGCCGCAGATGAACTGACCGAGGGCCACATTGCCCATTCGGGCTAAGCGGATAACCACTCATCGCCCGGCTACCGGTGCCTGTCGAATCGGCAAACGCGTGCTCGACTAGTGTGTGAATCCCCAGTGTGGAGACAGCACCATGAGCACAAGCGAAAGCAGGCACCCGGTGGTTTCCCGTAGCCAGTGGCTGGCAGCACGCCGGCAACTGTGGCTCCACGAAAAGGCCTTTACCCACCACCGCGACGCGCTGTCCGCAGCGCGCCGCGCCCTACCCTGGGTCAAGGTCGAGCAAAGCTATCGCTTCCAGGGACCGGACGGCGAACTGAGCCTGGCTGACCTGTTCGCAGGCCGCAGCCAGCTACTGCTTTATCACTTCATGTTCGCCGAAGGCTGGAGCGAAGGCTGCCCCGGCTGTTCGTTCCTGGCCGACCACTTTGACGGCGCCAACCTGCACCTGGCGCACCACGACGTGTCGCTGGTGGCGGTGTCGCGAGCCCCCTATGCCGAATTTCAGGCGTTTCGCCGCCGCATGGGCTGGCAGTTCCCGTGGTACTCGTCACAGGGCAGTGGTTTCAACGAGGACTTTGGCGTCAGTGTGGGCACCGAGGGAGAACGGCAGTACAACTATGAGCCGTATGACGGCAGTGAAAGCGAGTTGCCTGGCCTGAGTGCGTTCTACCGTGAAGCGGACGGCAGCGTTTACCACACCTACTCGACCTATGCCCGTGGGCTGGACATTCTGGTCAACACCTACAACTTCCTGGACATTGCGCCACTGGGGCGCAACGAAGGCGGGACCATGGACTGGGTGCGGCATCATGATCGGTATGAAGGGCAGCCAGATAAACCTCACTGCTGCCACAAATGACCCAGGCACCACGCACGGAACTTTGGGGCTGCTGCGCAGCCCATCGCCGGCAAGCCAGCTCCCACAGGGACCGCGTAATTTTGAAGATCTGCGCAGTAGCTGTGGGAGCTGGCTTGCCGGCGATGGGCCGCAAAGCGGCCCCAACTGCTTAACTGACTGGCGTTAGGGCAGGCCCGCGTACGCCTAGCATCCCGCGCTCGACGATAAAGTCGATCACCGCCTGCAACCCCTCGCCCTTCTTCAGGTTGCTGAACGTCCACGGCCGCTGCGGGCGCATGCGCTGGGTGTCGCGCTCCATCACTTCCAGCGAAGCCCCCACATAGGGCGCCAGATCAGTCTTGTTGATCACCAGAAAGTCCGACTTGGTAATACCCGGGCCGCCCTTGCGCGGAATCTTCTCGCCCTCAGCCACGTCGATCACATAGATCGTCAGGTCGGCCAGCTCCGGGCTGAACGTGGCGCTGAGGTTGTCACCGCCGCTTTCCACGAAAATGACCTCAAGGTTACCGAACTTGCGCGCCAGCGCCTCAACGGCGGCCAGGTTCATCGAGGCGTCTTCGCGAATGGCCGTGTGCGGGCAACCGCCGGTTTCCACGCCCACGATGCGCTCCGGCTCCAGGGCGCCGGCTTCGGTGAGGATGCGCTGGTCTTCCTTGGTGTAGATGTCATTGGTAACCACAGCGATCTGGTAGTGATCGCGCATGGCCTTGCACAGCGCTTCCAGCAGTGCGGTCTTGCCAGAGCCGACCGGGCCGCCGACACCGACGCGCAGGGGTTGTTGATAGCTTTGCATGAAGGCAGTCCTCAGGAACGGAACAAACGGGTGTATTGGGTTTCGTGACGCGATGAGGCAATGGCCAGCAATGGCAGGCCGCCACCGAGCTGGTCATCAGCCAGCGCCAGGGCCTGGTCAAGTGCAGCGGGCAATTCGGTGCCCAGGTCGCGCAGCAAGGTCTGGGCCGCCTGCTGGCCGAACGGCACCAGCTTGACCCCGGCCATGACCGCGCCTTCGAGCCAGGCAAAGCCATGGCCCAGGGCCAGCTGACGCAGTGGAATGCCCCAGTGCGCAGCCAACCAGGCCATACCGCCCAACTGGGTCAATTCAAGGCTGGCGCGCCACACCGGCGCCTGGCCCAGTTGCCAGCCGTCGAGCAGACGCGCCAACGCCGCACCACGCTGCTGCTCTTCCAGGCGCAGCTCGGCGGTTTCGCGGTTGGCCAGCAAGAAGCGGCTCCAATGGCCGAAGGCCTCGGCGTCCTCGGCCTGACACGCGTGATACAGGCGCGCCAGCACCGGCCAGTCCAGGCGCGCCAAGGTGTCTTCGACCTGCTCGCGCTGCCAGGCAGCGAAGCCGTCCACGCCCTTCACCCAGCCCGCCTCGACCGCCCACTCCAGGCCTTGCGAATACGTGAAGCCGCCCACCGGCAGGCCGGGGCTGGCCAGCTGCAACAGGCGCAGCAACGCCAGGTCGCTGTCCATCAACCGGCCAGCACCAGCGCGGCACCGGCCAACAGGCCACCACCGAAGGCTTTCTGCAGGCCACTGTGCCGGCGCAGCAGGCACCCGACGGCAAAGCCCGCCGCCAACAGCAAGCCGCTGACCGTGACAAAGCCGGCGCTGAACTGCCAGAACGCGCTTGGCGTGGCTTCCACGCCATGGGCCCAGCCGTGGAACAGGGCAAACACCGGCATGGCCATGGCCAGCAGCAACTGCCGGCTCGGCAGCAGCACCGCCCCGGCGGCCACCAGCAGCGACACGGCAATCAGGGTTTCCATGCCCAGCACGTCACCGAACAAGTGGCCACATACGGCCCCAGCAAACATCGCCGCCAGGGTTGCCAAGGGCAGCGTCAGGCTACGCCGGGTCAGTGCAGCGAGTACGCCAGTGCCCAACAGCATCAGCAGGTGGTCAAGGCCCGTCAGCGGGTGCAGCAGGCCATCGTGCAACGGATTGCTGTCATGCCCAGGGTGAGCGAAAGCCGGCAGCGCCAGCATCAGTAGAAACAGGGCGAACGTCTTTTTCATGGGTTGCTCCAGGGCAGTTCAGGAATGGGCAGGCAGGCGAACGAACGGGTGATCGTTGCCGTGGGCATGGCTGTGGCCATGCGGCGCGCTCTGGTAGGCGCCCGCTTCGGGCTCGAACGGAGCCTGTTCGGCCTCCACCGTCAGGCCCAGACCACGCAGCATGTCGTCCAGCACATGGTCGTGCTGGAAACGCAGCAGGCCAGGCTCGATCTGCAGGGGCACGTGGCGGTTCCCCAGGTGATAGGCCGCACGGGCCAACAGGTGCGGGTCGGCACAGCGCACCGTCGACACCGTTTCGGGTGCCGCCAGCACGCGAATCAGCTGGCTGCCATCGGCATCGGCAAGCAACTCTCCCCCGCGTAGCAGGTGGCCGCGTTCGAGCATCAGGCCGGCCTCGCGGCCATCGTCCAGGGTCACGCGCAGGCGGCTCTTGATACGGCTGTCCACATCCAGGGTGACAGTGCCGGTTTCGGTGAGCGTGCCGGGCTCGGTGATGCGGCGGGTCAAGACAATCATCGGTGCTCCTTCAAAACAGGAAATAACGCTGGGCCAGCGGCAACTCGCTGGCCGGCTCGCAGACCAGCAGCTCGCCATCGGCACGCACCTGGTAGGTTTGCGCATCGACCTCGATCAGCGGCTGCAAGGTGTTGTGGACCATGTCCGGCTTGCGCACCCGGCGGCAGCCGTTGACCACGCCTATCAGGCTGCGCAGGTTCAGCTCTTCTGCCAGGCCGCGGTCCATGGCCGCCTGGGGCAGGAAGGTCATGCGCGTGGCATGCCGCGCCGCGCCCAGGGCGCCGAACATGGGCCGGTAGTGCACCGGCTGCGGCGTGGGGATGGAGCCGTTGATATCGCCCATGGGTGCGGTGACGATCATTCCGCCCTTGATCACCAGCGCCGGCTTGACCGCGAAGAACGCCGGCGACCACAGCACCAGGTCGGCCAGCTTGCCCGCCTCCACCGAGCCCACTTCGTGGCCGATGCCATGGGTGAGTGCCGGGTTGATGGTGTACTTGGCGATGTAGCGCTTGACCCGGAAGTTGTCGCTGTAGGCGGTGTCGGGCGCCAGAGGCCCGCGGCGAAGCTTCATCTGGTGCGCGACCTGCCAGGTACGCAATACCACTTCCCCGACCCGGCCCATCGCCTGGGAGTCGGACGACGTCATGGCAAAGGCGCCCATGTCGTGGAGAATGTCCTCGGCCGCGATGGTTTCGCGGCGGATGCGTGATTCGGCAAAGGCCACATCCTCGGCAATGCTTGGATCCAGGTGGTGGCAGACCATCAGCATGTCCAGGTGCTCGTCGACGGTGTTGACCGTGTACGGCAGGGTCGGGTTGGTCGAGGAAGGCAACACGTTGGCCTGCCCCGCCGCACGGATGATGTCCGGCGCATGGCCACCGCCGGCACCTTCGGTGTGGAAGGTGTGAATGGTGCGGTCGCCGATGGCCGCCAGGGTGTCTTCGATGCAACCGGATTCGTTGAGTGTGTCGGTATGGATCGCCACCTGGATGTCCATTTCCTCGGCCACGCCCAGGCAACAGTCGATGGCTGCGGGCGTGGAGCCCCAGTCTTCATGCAGTTTCAGGCCGACAGCGCCCGCAGCGATCTGCTCACGCAGCGCTTCAGGCCGCGAGGCATTGCCCTTGCCCAGCAAACCGATGTTGATCGGCAGGCTGTCGGCAGCCTGCAGCATGCGCGCCAGGTACCAGGGGCCGGGCGTGCAGGTGGTGGCATTGGTGCCGGTGGCCGGCCCGGTGCCGCCGCCGATGAAGGTGGTGACGCCACTGTTCAGCGCCTCGTCCACCTGCTGCGGGCAGATGAAATGGATATGCGAGTCCACACCGCCGGCGGTGACGATCTTGCCCTCGGCCGCGATCACTTCGGTACCTGGCCCGACCGGTACGTTCACGCCCGGCTGCACATCGGGGTTGCCGGCCTTGCCGATCACCGCGATACGCCCGTGCTTGATGCCGATATCAGCCTTGACGATGCCCCAGTGGTCGATGATCAGCGCATTGGTCAGCACCAGGTCCATGGCTTCGGCGGCCAGCATCTGGCCCTGCCCCATGCCGTCGCGGATCACCTTGCCGCCGCCGAACTTCACTTCTTCGCCATAGATCGTGAAGTCCTTCTCTACCTCAACCCACAGCGCCGTGTCGGCCAGCCGCACGCGGTCGCCCACCGTGGGGCCGAACATGTCGGCATAGGCCTGGCGGGAAATACGGCTCATACCCTGCCCTCCAGTGCACCCATCACCTTGCCCTGGAAGCCGTAGACCTCACGCTTGCCGGCGTAGGCCACCAATTGCACGGTGCGCGCCTGGCCTGGCTCGAAACGCACGGCAGTACCGGCCGGAATGTCCAGACGAAAGCCCAGGGTGGGCGCTCTGTCGAACACCAACGCGTCGTTGACTTCGTAGAAGTGGTAATGCGAGCCGACCTGCACCGGCCGGTCACCGTGGTTGGCCACGCTGACGCTGACGGTTTCCCGGCCACTGTTCAGTTCGATGTCGCCAGCAGCGACCTGGATTTCACCTGGGATCATGCGGGGCTCCTTGGCAGGTTCAGACGATGGGGTCATGCACGGTCACCAGCTTGGTGCCATCCGGGAAGGTCGCTTCGACCTGCACGTCGTGGAGCATTTCGGCAATGCCGGGCATCACCTGCTCGCGGGTCAGCACTTCGCGCCCCAGGCTCATCAACTCGGCCACGGTGCGGCCATCGCGTGCGCCTTCGAGCACGGCGGCGCTGATCAGCGCCACCGCTTCCGGGTAGTTCAGCTTCAGGCCACGGGCCAGGCGCCGTTCCGCCAGCAAGGCAGCGGTGAACAGCAGCAGTTTGTCTTTCTCTCTCGGGGTCAGCTCCATGGCGCTCTCTCAGGTGGCCCAAATGCGTGGTGGGCAAGCTGGCAGGCCAAGGACGGCCGGGCGCAGCACATGCCACAGGCGTTGCAGGGTGCGTTGCAGGTGTTGGTTGTCGTGGTCGAGCACACGGATGACCAGCAACGAACCCAGCAGGGTCGCGCCGGCCGGGGTGGCCAGTTCATCCAGCAGCGGACGAACTTGCTCCAGCACCGCCTGGTCGGCCGGTGCCGCACAGAACGTGGCGAGCAGCGGGTGGCCGCCGAGCTTGTCCAGGTGCCCGCCTTCGATGCGCAGGCGTTCGTGCAGGCCGACTTCGTCGGGCAGTTCAATGTGCAAGCGGCTGTCCAGCCTGCCCTGCTCGAAACGCTCGCTCATGACCGGGCGCCCGAGGCACAAGGTTTCCCAGGCCAGCAGCCGCGCCCCGGGTTCGAGGGTGAAACGGCTGTCGAGGCTGGCGCGGGCGCCGGAGAAGAAGATGCTGTCTTGCGGCAGCCATTCCAGGGTGCTGCCCGCCGCCAGCCGAAAACGCTGGGTCAGCCGTGCGGTGGGGCCGATGCTGCGGTAGAACTTGCTGGCGCCGGGCATGGTCAGCAGCGCGTGGCTGCCAGGTTCCAGGTGGATATCCAGTTCCAGGCGGTCGCCGGCGACGATGCCACCCGGCGGGTGCAACACATAGACATGGCACGGCGCACCTTCAGGATAAAAAGGCCGCTGCACCAAAAGAGGTCCGAAATGGCGCCACGCACCAAGGCGGGTCACGTCGTCGCGCCTGACAAAGCGCAACTGCAGGTGGGCGCTCCAGCCTGCATCGTCTTGTTGTTGTTCGATCTGCTCCGCGAGCGACATCCTGCGGCCCCTGAAATCCGTGGCCTGCTGGCCGTTTAGAGGGTCCGGCGCGGGCGGCTGCTAGCGCGCACGGCCTGACCACTCGATCAAATTCGCAGGCTGGATATAGCAGTTTGCGGGCCAACTTCGCAGGTGAAGGCAGATGAAACTTTTCTCAAAGCCGCTCTGGCACAGGGCATACGGGGGAATGGCGCACAAAGCGGGGGCGCGCACTGGCCCTGTTTCGGTGCCAGCAGAAATGCAATCGGGGCTGCAAAGCGGCCCCGAATACATCAAGACTCAGTAGTCGAAGCGGTCCACCGCACGGCGGCGTTCGTTGTCATCGCGCCGGTCATAGATGGCCGTGGTCTGGATATTGGCATGGTGTGCCAGCTTCTGCGCAATCGACAGGTCATGCTCTTCGATCACCCGGGTAATGAATGCCCGGCGGAAGTCATGCGGCATGATCTTAACCCCCACCTGCGCACCGCGCTGGCGGGCGATGTAGTAGATGGCATGTTTGGTAATGCGCGCCCGGGTAATGTGGCTGCCACGGCGGATGCGGTTGAACAGGAACGGGTCATCCTCAGCACCGGCAGGCAGGTCCTGGCGGCGCAGGTCGAGCCAGGCCTGCAACTTCTCGAATGCCCACGGCGGGGCATACTTGACCAGTTGGTGGTTGCCCTTGCCCACCACCTGCAGGCTGCGTGCCTCGAAATCGACCTGGTTCAGGTCGATGTCGACCGACTCCGACTTGCGCATGCCGGTACCGTACAGCAAGGCAATGATCGCGGCATCGCGTACGCCCTGCGGCCGAGGGTCGGCCGCGCACACGTCCATCAGCTCGCGAATCAGGCTGCGCCGCAAGTTGCGCCCGGGTGGCAGGCGGGTGCCAGTGGCCGGCTTGACCTCGCGAATGCGCAACAGCTGCTCATGATCGATCAGGCCCTGGCGCCAGGCCTCGTTCATCACCCCGCGAATCGCGTTGACGTACAGCGACGAGCTGTTGGGGGCATATCCGTCGGCACGCAGGGCAGCCACCAGCGCAATCACATGGCCGGGTTCGAGCCGATGCCAAGGCACATCGACGATGTTGCAGTCGACAAAGCCCAGCCGGTCGGCGGCGTCCTGAAGGATGTAGCGCATGGTTTGCTGGCTGGATGGGGCCAGGCGGGCCATGTACTGCAGCAGCGGATTGTTGGAGAGATCGGACAAAACGTGAATCCTGTAGCAAAGCGGCGGTCGGCATTGAGCCGGCCAGCATCTGAAGCAAGTCGAAACGATTGATGAACAAGGGCCAATGACGTTTCAAGCGCACGCCATTCGAACCCGAAGCAGTGCCATCATCTTGATATTCAGGGATTTTATAGCTGAACGGGCCAGATCTTAACCCATTTACAGCGTCGAGGGCCGCCCGTACGGCGCCAAGCCTGCCAGCCAACTAAATGGCCGTCGGCCACCACGCTGGGAACATCTGCTGCACCCGGGGCTCGGCGAAGCGCTCATCAATCAGCACCAGTACGCCACGGTCCTGGTCACCTCGGATAACCCGGCCCGCCGCCTGGATCACCTTGCGCACCCCCGGGTAGAGATAGGCGTAATCGAACCCCGCACCAAACTGCCGCCCAAGGCGCTGCTTGAACTGCTCGTTGACCGGGTTGACCTGCGGCAGGCCGAGGGTGGCGACAAACGCGCCGATCAGCCGCGTGCCCGGTAAATCCACCCCCTCACCGAAAGCACCGCCCAGTACGGCGAAGCCGATGCCCTGCCCGTCGCTGACAAAACGATCGAGAAATGCCTGACGGGCCGCTTCGTCCATGCCCGGTTCCTGAGCCCATTGCGGAATCTTCGCATGCTGCTCTGCCAACAGCCCTGCCACCTGCTGCAGGTATTCGAAACTGCTGAAGAACGCCAGGTAGTTGCCCGGCATCCGCTCATACTGCCGGGCAATCAGCTCGACGATTGGCGCCAGAGAGGCGTGACGCTGCTGGTAACGGGTAGACACCTGGCTGGCAATCCGCACCTCAAGTTGCTCTGCACGAAACGGCGCAGCCACTTCCAGCCAGGCGGTGTCGGCTGGCATGCCCAGCAGGTCGCTGTAGAAATGCCGCGGGCTCAATGTGGCGGAAAACAGCGTCACGCTACGCGCCGCCTGCATGCGCGGGGCCAGCAGGCGCGCGGGGGTGACATTGCGCAGGCACAGCGTGGCCAGCCGGCGCTTGCGTGGGCCCTGGCGCTGGCTGATGTCGAACAGGAAGTGCTCGTCGAACAGCTCGGCCACCCGGGTGAATTGCAAGGCGTGGTAGAAGAACTGCAACACCTGCGGGTCCATGTGCGCGGGCGCCTGGTTCATCTGATCCTGAATCAGCCCGATGCATTGCTGCAAGGCACGCAGCAAGCCTTCGGGCAACGACTCGCTGGCCTGGTACGGCGCACGCTGCTCTTTGTACAGTGCGTTCCATTGGCGGTTCAGCCGGTCCAGCGCACTGCCAAGCCCGGGTGGTTTGCTCTGGCGCAACGCCAGCAACTGGCCCTGGTCGAGGCTGGCGCTGTACATGCCGCGCCCACGCTCGACCAGGTTGTGCGCCTCGTCCACCAGCACGGCAACGCGCCACTGGTTGAGCTGGGCAAGGCTGTACAGCAGCGCATGCGCATCGAAGTAGTAGTTGTAGTCGGCGACCAGCACGTCGACCCAGCGGGCCATCTCCTGGCCCAGGTAGTACGGGCATACCTGATGTGCCAAGGCCACTTCGCGCAGGTTGGCGCGGTCGAGCAACGGCAATGCTGCCGCCGCTTCGCGCGCCGCCGGCAAGCGGTCGTAGAAGCCCGCCGCCAATGGGCAGGACTCGCCATGACAGGCCTTGTCCGGGTGCTCGCAGGCTTTGTCGCGGGCGATCAGCTCCAGTGTGCGCAACGCGGGCTGCGGCGTTGCATCGGTAATCTGGCGCATGGCATCCAGCGCCAGCGCCCGGCCCGGCGTCTTGGCCGTAAGAAAGAACAGTTTGTCCAGCTGCTGCGGCACCATGGCCTTGAGCAGCGGGAACAAGGTACCGAGGGTCTTGCCAATGCCGGTGCTGGCCTGGGCCATCAGGCAACGGCCGGTACTCACCGCCTTGTACAAGGTTTCGGCCAGTTGCCGTTGGCCCTGGCGGAACTGTGGGTAGGGAAAGCTCAGTGCCTGAAGGCCCTGGTCGCGTTCGGCCAGACGTCGTTGCTGGCATTGAGCCCAACCCAGAAAGCGCTGACACTGGGTTTCAAAGAAGGCCCGCAGTTCAGTCGCCGTGTAATGCTCACTGAACAGCGTCTGCCCATCGCTGTCTACGTCCAGGTACACCAACGCCACCTCGATGGCTGGCAGTTGACGTGCCTGACACATCAGCCAGCCATAGACCTTGGCCTGCGCCCAGTGCAACTGCCGGTGGTTGGCCGGCTGGCGCGCCAGGTCGCCACGGTGTGTCTTGATCTCTTCCAGGCGATTGCTGGCCGGGTCATAACCGTCGGCACGGCCGCGCACCTTGAGGGTTTCGAACTGGCCTTCGAGGGTAATTTCCGACTCGTAGCCGGCAGCACGCCGTGCTACTACCCGCTGGTGCCCTTCAATGCCCTCTTGAGCGGTGGGCGACGGGGTAAAGCGCAGGTCCAGGTCACCCACCTTGGCGCTGAACTCGCACAAGGCGCGCACCGCCACGCTATAGCTCAAGGTGTCTCGCTCCAGCGTACATGGCACACCGCGACCGGCAGCCCGTGTTGCCGGCAGAATTCCAGCCAGCGCAGTTGGTTATCCTGCAGGCGGTCACCGGGGCCCTTGACCTCGACCATGCGATAACGGCCCTGCTCGGGCCAGAACTGGATCAGGTCGGGCATGCCGGCACGGTTGCTGCGAATGTCCTGCAACAGGCGCAGGAAGCACTGCTTCAATTGGGCCGCCGGCAGGCAAGCCAAGGCCTGTTCCAGCAGTTGCTCGCTGAGCATGGACCAGAACACGAATGGCGACTGCAAACCCTGCTTGGCCTTGTAGCAGTCGAGAATCGCCTGGCGATGGCTGCCATCGTCGAGCCGACCGAGGCAGTGATCGAACAGCGCACTGCGCCGTTGCTGGAAGTCGCTGTCGTGCAGGTCTTGCGGCCCTGCCTGGAACGGGTTGAAGAACGCGCCGGGCACCGGCGCGAAGATGGCCTCCCAGCACAACAGGCCAAACAGGCTGTTGAACAGCGTGTTCTCTACGTAGTGTGCCTGGCCTCCCGCTTGTGCCAGATGCTGGCGCACGGCTTCCTCCACGCCGAGTGCTGCGTGCTCGCGGGGCAGTTCGAGTTCGATCAGCTCCAGTGGCGCAACCCGCTGGCGCCGCTGTGGCGGGCCGCCGAGTTTTCGCGCCAGGCGCGGCAGCATGCGCTCCAGCGCCTGCACTTCCAGTGCATTGGCAGGTGCCGCAGCCAGCTGCAACGCCAATGCGTGGGCCTGGGGCCACTGTTCGCTGCGCTCCAGCACCCGCACCTGGCGGATACGCGCCTGGGCATGGTTGCACTGCGCATACACGGCCATGGCCAGGTCCCATTCAGCCAGGCGCTCGCAGTGTTGGCCCAGGGCGAATTGCAGCCGCGCATGGCGCCGGGCCAGCCAGGGGTTGTCGCTGTGCAGGCCCTGCAAGGCCGCGAGGATGGGCAGCGGGTCGCCGCCCTGCTCCAGTCGCTCGGCGCACTGGTGCAGCGCCATGGCTACGTCCACCTCGGCGCGTTGCTGCAACGCACGAGAGTCAGTGGTGAACGGCACCTTCTCGTAGCGTAGCAAGCCAAGGTCAGCGAGGACGAAGTCAGACCAGTCCTGATACAGGTTGCCGAAGAACAGCAGGCGCATGCGGTCGCACAGGGGCTGCAGGCACCACTGGACAATGCGTACCTCGCTGTCAGGGAACCATTCACTCAGTGGCCGGGCAGCCAGTTCCAAGGGTTGCAGCTGTGCCAGCAGGTCCTGCTTGGCGGCGCGGGGGCGGCTCAATTGCGGGGCGAAGCAACGGGCCAGCTCGTCTTTGCGCAGCAAGGCGAACAGTTGCTCCAGCGCCAGTTGCTCGGGCTCGCGTACCCAGCCGAGCGCCTGCAACGGCTGCAGCGCCAGCGCGGTATCGCCGATTTCGACGTAGTCCAGCCGGTCGCTGCGAAACAACTCGCCCTTGCGCATGACCATGCGCACCATCAAGGCCTGAGCTGGCGCCTCCAGATGGTTGAAGGCCTGGATGAACGCCAGCTCCTGTTCATCGAGCAGGTCCTGGTAGCGCTGTTCTACCCACAGCAGCACCTGGCGGAAATTGTGCAGGTAGTAGAACGGGTCGTCGACGGAATGAGCGATCACAAGTACAGAGTCAGGCGGCTGGAACAACCACTGGTTATACATACAGACCAGCACGCCTGGCAAGTACCGTGGGTCACTCCGTCGCGGTGACCATGTCCCCCGCCTCGGCCTTCACGCTGCC
This sequence comes from Pseudomonas sp. LLC-1, assembly GCF_002992185.1. Lineage (NCBI taxonomy): Bacteria > Pseudomonadati > Pseudomonadota > Gammaproteobacteria > Pseudomonadales > Pseudomonadaceae > Pseudomonas > Pseudomonas sp. LLC-1. The sequence goes on from NZ_LUVY01000018.1 coordinate 62,952, forward strand.
AAGCGGCGCCTGCAGCAGCAGGAAGTAAGCCACCGCCGAGCACAGCGCCACCACCGCACTGATCATGAACGCCGTGGTGAACGAGCCCGAATACTGAATGCTGAAGCCGGTCACGATCGGCGCGACAGAGCCGGCGATGTAACCGCCGAAGTTCTGGATCGAACCGAACGAGGCCACGCGCTGGCTGTCGACGATGGTGTTGACGATCATCCAGGCCGTTGCGCTGGCCATGTTGATGCTGAACAGCGCCAGGCACAACAGGATGATGCAGCCGGTCAGGCCGGTGACGAACGACAGCGGCAAGGTGAACAGTGCTGCCAGCACCAGGCCGGTGATGACACTGAACTTGCGGCTGCCCAGCACACTCATGCCACGCTTTACCAACCAGTCGCAGAAGCGGCCGGCAACGATGGTGCCTGCCGCGCCAAAACCGTAGGCCAGCGACACCACCCAGGCGGTCTTGTACAGGTCCAGGCCGTGCTCACGCTCGAAGTAACCCGGCAACCAGGTCAGGTGCAGCCACAGCATGTAGATCACACCCATGAAGCCCAGCACCGCCCCCCAGGTGCTGCGGTGCTTGAACAGGTCGAGCCAGCCGGCGAAGTAAGATGGCTTCGGCGCGTGCACCGAGGGCGCGGGCGCCTGGTGCTCACCCGGCAGCGGCTTGCCTTCGGCAGCCAGCTCGGCCAGGTATCGCGCCTTGCTTTTGTAGAAGCTCAGCCAGCACACCGCCAGTACCACGCCGATCACGCCGGTAATGATGAACATGCCGCGCCAGCCGAAGTTGACCATGAACAGCGTCAGCAACGGCGGTGCCAGGCAGGGGCCAAGACAGGTCGACGACCACACCACGCCGGTTGGCGTGCCGCGCTCGTTGGCATCGAACCACTCCGACAAGGCCTTGGCTGCCGACGGGAACATCGGCGCCTCGCCAATCCCCAGCAATACCCGCAGGCCCATGAAACCGGCAAAACTGTTGACCATGCCGAACGCGGCCTGGGCAACCGACCAGCCCAGCAACGAGGCACCGAGGGCGATCTTGCTGCCCAGGCGGTCGATGATCATGCCCATCGGCAGTTGGGCAAAGGCATAGGCGATGGAAAACGCCGACAACAGGATGCCCATCTGCGAAGGGCTGATCATCATGTCTTTCTGGATGGAGGTGTTGGCGATCGACAGCGCACTACGGTCCAGGTAGTTGACGATGCCGATCAGCAGCAGGAACACGACGGTGATGCGCTGGTACTTCTTCATAGGGTTCATGTGTCGACCTTTATTATTATTGTTGCCGCGCTGTCAGCGCTTTGGCGATCCCTCGTTGATGCTGCGCCCCTCCCTGGCGCAGCGTGTCGTTCAGGGCCTGCGTGCAGTGGCTGCAACCTCCAGCAGGCCACGCCGGCCGAGGTTGTCGATCAGCGCGCGCAGGCCGAACGCCCATTGCGGGGCCAGGTCGCTGGTGGTCACGCGGTTGCACAGGGTACCCAGTTGCGGGTTGCTGATGCTCACCACATCGCCCGGCTTGTGGGTAAAGCCGTTACCCGGCTGGTCGCGGTCCTGCTTGGGCGCGAACAGGGTGCCAAGGAACAGCACCAGGCCGTCTGGGTATTGATGGTTTTCGTTAAGCGTCTGCTGCACCAGGTCTTGCGGGTCGCGGCTGATCTGGCGCATGGAGCTGCGCCCCGACAGGACGAAACCGTCTTCACCTTCGACCCGCAGGTCCACGTCGGCAGCGCGGACGTCGTCCAGCCCGAAGCTTTCGTCAAACAGCCGCAGCAGCGGCCCCAATGCAGTGGAGGCGTTGTTGTCCTTGGCTTTGGACAGCAGCAAGGCACTACGCCCTTCAAAGTCGCGCAGGTTGACGTCGTTGCCGAGCATGGCGCCCTTGATACTGCCATCGCTCGACACCGCCAGCACCACTTCCGGCTCCGGGTTGTTCCAGCTGGACTTGGGGTGGATGCCGATGTCCGCGCCATGGCCAACCGCCGACAGCGGCTGGGCCTTGGTGAACACTTCGGCATCCGGGCCAATGCCCACTTCCAGGTATTGCGACCACAGGCCCTGCTCCACCAGCACCTTGCGCAGCGCTTCGGCCTGGGCTGAACCCGGCACGATCTGCGAAAGGTCGGCGCCAATGCGGCTGGCCAAGGTGTCACGGATCGCATCGGCCTTGGCCGGGTCGCCCTTGGCCTGCTCTTCAACCACACGCTCCAGCAGGCTGGTGGCAAAGGTCACACCAGCGGCCTTCACCGCCTGCAGGTCGATGGGTGCCAACAGCCATGGCTGGCGCGGGTCGCGCCGGGCGGGGTCGCTGTTGGCCAGCAACGCCGGTAGCGCAATGAGCGGCTCGGCCAACGGCAAGGCACGCAGGTAAGCGGCCGGGTCATCCACTTCAAGCAGCGCCGAGACCGTCGCCACATGGGTGCTGATATCGTAGACGGCGCCAGCCTTCACCCGCACCACCGCCGGCCCCTGTTCCGGCAACCAGACGCGCCCTACCCAACTGCCACTGTCGAACACGCTGGCATCACAACTTAGCGGTAGCGGTTGATGGGTGTTCGATCGATCATCAGTCATCTGTGTACCCTTACTGTGCATCATTGGGAAAATGTCGGCAGTTCCAGCAGCCCGGCCAGGCGGTCGAGGTCGGCCATCAACTGTGGCGACAGGCTCACGCCCTGCGCCAGTGCCTGACGACGCAGGGCAAGGCCGGCCTGCCCGGGCAGGCGTACCGGGCGCTCGGGATCGAGCGGGCGGCTTGCCAGGATCAGGCTGCCAAGGAAGCTGGTTTCGTGGATGAACGCCTCCAGGCCGCCGAAGAAGCGCGGGTCAATGACCACGGCAGTGGCCGAGGCGCCCCACTGGGTGGGTTCGTCCTTGCGTCCATGACCGGCCAGGCCCGAGGTCAGGGCTTCGACCAGCAGCGCCAAGGCGAAGCCTTTGTGACCAAAGGCCTGCCCCCCCAAAGGCAGGATGCTGCCTGGCGGGGTGGTGAAGAAATCGCGCGGGTCGTCACTCAGTTGCCCGTCGTTGCTCACCAGCACCGGGTGCGGCAGGCGGCTGCCGGCATCGCGGCATTGGCCCACCAACCCGAGGGTGACCGTGGACATGCTGACGTCCAGCAGTATCGGCTCGCCCTGGGTCGGTATACCGGCAGCAATCGGGTTGGGGGTGTATACGGGGTCGATGCCGCCATGGGCGCAGACCAGCGCCACAGACGGGTCCGACGAGTAGACCATGGCCACCAGGCCTTGGTCGGTATAGGGCTTCAGGTAGGCGGCCAGGCAACCTATGTGCGAAGCCCGGCGCACCACGGCGATACCGATGCCCTGCGCCGCCGCACCTTTGGCTGCGCAGTCCAGTGCACGGCTGACGCAGTACGGCCCCAGTACATAGTGGCCATCGAACACGCTGGAAATACCACTGTCCGACACCTGCTCCAGCGCCTGTGCGCGGGCCTTGACCTGCCCGCTGAGCATGCCATCGATGTAACGGCTGACCAGGTTCAGGCCATGGGTACGGTGCCCAAGCAGTTCGCCTTCGAGCAGCACCCGGGTGACCACCTGGGCGACTTCGCTATCGGCACCGGCCTTTACGAACAGTTGCTCGACAAAGGCGGTGAGCGCTTGCACGTTGTAACGTGTGATTTGAGTCATTACGGTTGCCTCAAAAAAGGGACGGGAGCGGACGATCAGGTCACGGCGCCAATCTGCCAGGGCACGAATTCGTTCTGCCCATAGCCGTGCTGTTCGCTTTTGCTGCGCGCCCCGGAGGCAATGCGCAGCATCTGCTCGAAGATGTACGCACCCCGCTCCTCGATGCTGGTGGAGCCATCGGCAATGCCACCGCAATTGACGTCCATGTCTTCTTGCTGGTGCTCGAACACCCGGTTGTTGGTGGCCAACTTGATCGACGGCGCCGGGGCACAGCCGTATGCCGAGCCTCGACCGGTAGTGAACGCGATCAGGTTGGCCCCGCCAGCCACCTGGCCGGTGGCCGAGACCGGGTCGTAGCCGGGGGTGTCCATGAACACCAGGCCTTGTGCGCGCACGGCTTCGGCATACTGATACACGTCGACCAGGTTGCTGGAACCCGCCTTGGCCACCGCACCGAGGGATTTTTCGAGGATGGTGGTCAGCCCGCCTGCCTTGTTACCGGCCGAAGGGTTGTTGTTCAGTTCGGCGTTCATGCGCTGGCAGTAGTCTTCCCACCAGCGAATGCGCGCCACCAGCTTCTCCCCCACCTCACGGCTGACCGCGCGGCGCGTCAGCAAGTGCTCGGCGCCGTAGATTTCCGGGGTTTCGGAAAGGATCGCGGTACCACCGGCCGCCACCAAGCGGTCAACCGCATTGCCCAGTGCGGGGTTGGCGGTAATCCCCGAGTAGCCATCGGAGCCGCCGCATTGCAGGCCGACTACCAGATGCTGTGCGCTGACCGGTTGGCGCCTCACCTGGTTGGCCTCGGCCAGCAGGCTGCGAACCTGCTCGATGCCCGCCGCGATGGTTTTCGAGGTGCCACCGATGCCCTGGATCGTGAAGGCACGCAACTGTGCGCTGGCCTGCAGGCCCTGGGTTTCCAGCAGGCTTTCGATCTGGTTGGTTTCGCAGCCCAGGCCGATGATCAGCACGGCAGCGAAGTTGGGATGCACGGCGTACCCGGCCAGGGTTCGGCGCAGCAGGCCAAGGGCTTCGCCGCTGGGGTCCACGGCGCAGCCGGCACCGTGGGTCAGGGCCACCACACCGTCGATGTTCGGGTAGTCGGCAAGCGCTTCGGGGTGGATGTCGCGGCGGAAATGGTCGGCCACCGCCCGGGCCACCGTTGCCGAGCAGTTCACCGATGTGAGAATACCGATGTAGTTGCGGGTGGCGACCCGGCCATCGGCGCGCACGATGCCCTGGAACTGCGCTGCGCTGCCCGGCAGGCTGCGGGTGTCGACACCGAAGGCATAGTCGCGGGCAAAATCACCCATCTGGACGTTATGCACATGCACATGGTCGCCGGCGTCGATGGCCTGCGATGCAAAACCGATGATCTGGCCATACCGGCGCAGCGGCTGGCCCTGCTCCACACGAACCGTGGCGAGCTTGTGGCCCGAGGGGATAGGCTGGCGCACGGTAATCGCCTCGGCCTCCAGGCGCAGGCCTTGCGGCAGCGGCTGACGGGCGATCAGTACATTGTCCAGCGGGTTTAAGCGGATGACGGCAGGGTCACCGGATTTGGCAATCAGTTGCATGGGACCTCTCAGGGCGGTGCGGCTGACTTCTTGTTATGGCTGTGGCCACTTTAAGAAGCCTTGCGTGGCATTCCCAATGAGATGATCCGATCAAGCGATAACCTGGCGTTATCGCAAGCGGATTTCAGCACCTGATCATCAATCACCTGAGAGGCCATGAGGGCGGCGCCACACGGCCCCCGGGGCTACCTCTGCACGGCCCTGCGACGCTGTGCGCCCTCCAGCAGGATCTCGACAAACGCCCGGGCCGAAGCGCTCAGCGGTTCATCCTTACGGGTGACCACGCCATACTCCAGCGCAGGTACATGCAAGGGGCTGCGCAGCTCCTTGAATTGCCCGCTGGCCAGCTGTGCGGCAACCATCGAGCGCGGCAACATGGCAATCATCGGTGCCGATTGCAGCAGCTGCAGGAACATCGGCATGGAGATGGTCTCGACGCTGTCGGCAGGCGTGGCAATACCGGCCACCCGGAACGCTTGCTCCAGGCGGTTGCGGATCGGCGTACCGACCGGGTACAGCACCCACGGCCAGTCGCCTAGCGCTTCAAGGGGTGTGCTGTCGAGCTGGTTGAGCGGGTGCTCGCTGTTCACTACCAGGCTGAAAGGTTCGGGCTCCAGGGGCTGGAAGTCGAACAGCTGGCTGAAGCGCTCCTCAGTAAAGCGGCCGATCATGATGTCCAGCTTGTTCTGCTCAAGCATGGCCAGCAGGTGATCGCTGGAGTGCTCCACCACCTCAATCGACAGTAACGGGCTGCGCGCCTTGATGGCGGCGATGGCCTGCGGCAGAACCAATGCAGTCGCGGCAAAGATACCGCCAACCCGAATAAAGCCGTGCCCGCCGTTGCGCAGGCGGTTGACCTGGTCGACGAACTGCTGCGACTCGGCCAGCGCACCCTGTGCGTAACGCACTACGTATTCGCCCAGTTCGGTAGGTGGCATGCTGCGCGGCAGGCGCTCGAACAGGGCAAAGCCGAACTGCTCCTCAAGGTCGCGCAGCATCTTGCTCAGGGCCGGCTGGCTAAGGTTCATGCGGGTGGCGGTTGCGTGCATGTTGCGCGTGCGCGCCAGGGTATCGATCAGCACCAGGTGCTTGTAGCGAATCCAATTGCAAAAGCTGGAATGGGTCATGTCCGGCGGCATAGACGCAGGGCCTCATGCAGGGTGAAGGTCATTGCGCCCGCAAGTAGCGCAGCAAGGTATCGAGGGCAACCGAGTGGGGCCGTGAACGCAAGGTGAGTACACCGAGGTTGGCCATGGCCAGCGGCAGTTCCACCGGCAGGATGGCGACCATGCCATAGCGGGCATAATGCTCGGCCACGTCGTTGGGCACCACCGCAATCATTTCAGAGGCTTCAAGCATGGCCGTGGTCGCCAGGATCGAGGCGGTTTCGACGATGTCCAGCGACTGCACCATGCCGCCGGCCTGCAGTGCGCTTTCGACACGGCGGCGCATCGGGCTGCCGATGGGATGCAGGATCCAGGTCAGGCTCACCAGGTCGGCCAGCTGCAACCCGGTGGCGCTGGCCAAGGGGTGGCCTGCGCGGGCAATCACGCGCATCTGCTCACCGCCTTCGAACAGCTCGATGTTCAGCGCCTGGCTGTCGCTCTGGTCTGGCAGGCGCCCCACCACCATGTCGAAGTCACCGCGCAGCAAGGCGGGCAGCAAGGTATCGCTGGTACCCACTTCCAGGGCGATGCGTACCTTGGGGTGGTCGTGCTTGTAAGCCAGTATCGCCTTGGTCAGCACGCCCGGCACCGGCCCCATGACGCTACCCACCCGCACCAGGCCCAAGGCCCCGCGCGCCAGCTCGGCGATTTGCGCCTGGGCATGTTCGAACTCATGCAACGCGTTCTGTGCGTAGCGGATCATTACCTCGCCGTACAGCGTTGCTTGCATGCCCCTTGGCAAACGCTCGAACAAACGTACGCCAAGACGCTCCTCCAGTTGCTGCAGCAACAGGCTGGCCGCCGGTTGCGTGGTGTGCATCGCTGCCGCAGCGCGGCGCAGGTTGCCAAACTCGCCCAAGGCATTGAGCAGCGTGATCTGCCGGCTGGAGATTTTCAGTGCGCCAAGGCTGGCAGGCGCCTGGGCGTTATCGGGCAGCAAGCGAGACATATCGAATCCGGTATCGCTGGTTAAGATTTGGCGATTATGCCTGTATCGCTCGACAACCTACAGTCAGCGCTCCCAGTGCTTGAACAGAACAAGAGCCGACCATGAGCATTCGTATTACCCACCTCAGCGTACGCGACATCCGTTTCCCCACTTCACTGTCGCTGGATGGCTCAGACGCCATGAACAGCGCCCCCGACTATTCTGCGGCCTATGTGGTGCTGCACACCGACGCCGAGGCCCTCGAAGGCCACGGCCTGACGTTCACCATCGGCCGCGGCAACGAGATATGCGCGGCCGCGGTGCAGTCACTGGCGCCCTTGATCGTTGGCCTCACCCTCGATGAAATCACCGCCGACATGGGCGGCTTCTGGCACCGCTTTACCGTCAGCGACAGTCAACTGCGCTGGCTGGGCCCGGAAAAGGGCGTGATCCACCTGGCCACGGCCGCCATCATCAACGCCGTGTGGGACCTGTGGGCCAAGCACGAAGGCAAGCCCGTATGGAAACTGCTGGCCGACATGACACCGGAGCAGCTGGTGCGCTGCCTGGACTTCAGCTATGTCACCGACGTGCTCACCCCCGAAGAAGCCATTGCCCTGCTGCGACGCCAGGCGCCAGGCAAAGCCCAGCGCGAGGCACAGATGCTGCGTGAAGGCTACCCCGGCTACACCACCGCGCCAGGCTGGTTGGGCTACAGCGAAGAGAAAATGCGCAAACTGGCCCGCGAGGCCGTGGAAGATGGCTGGACCCACATCAAGCAGAAGATCGGTGCCGACCTGGAAGAAGACATCCGCCGCGCCAGTATCCTGCGCGACGAAATCGGCTGGGAGCGCACCCTGATGATGGATGCCAACCAAGTGTGGGGGGTCGAGGAGTCGATCACCAACATGCGCCGCCTGGCCGCCTTCGAACCGCTGTGGATCGAAGAGCCGACCAGCCCGGACGACATTCTCGGCCACGCCACCATTCGCCAACGCATCGCGCCAATTGGCGTGGCTACCGGTGAACATTGCCACAACCGCGTCATGTTCAAGCAAATGTTCCAAGCCGGTGCGCTGGACTTCTGCCAGCTGGACGCTGCCCGCCTGGGCGGCCTGAACGAGGTGCTGATCGTGCTGCTGATGGCGGCCAAGTACGACGTACCGGTGTGCCCGCACGGTGGTGGCGTCGGGCTGTGCGAATATGTGCAGAACATCGCCCTGTTCGACTACATCGCAGTGTCTGCCTCGCTGCACAACCGGGTGCTGGAGTACGTCGACCACCTGCACGAGCACTTCATCGACCCGGTGGTGATCCGCCGCGGGCGCTACATGCCGCCACAACGCCCGGGCTACAGCATCGAAATGCACGCCGAAACCCTGGAGCGCTACCAGTACCCCAACGGCGCCGTGTGGCTCGACATCAACCGCTCCTGACCCACAGACCTTGGCGTGTCGCGGTTACGCGGCACGTCACCAGCACATTTCACGGGGAAAAAAACAATGACAACCCTCACCCGTGCAGCGGCTTCGGCCCCTGCCGCCACCACTGAGCAGCGCCTGAACGGCCTGCTGTTGCGCAAATTGATGCCACTGCTCATCGTCGTCTATGTGATGAGCTTTCTTGACCGCACCAACATCGCCCTGGCGAAAGCCAGCATGGGCATCGACCTGGGCCTGTCGGCAGCGGCGTACGGCCTGGGTGCCGGCCTGTTCTTCCTCACCTATGCGCTGGCCGAAGTGCCCAGCAACCTGATCATGCATCGGGTGGGCGCGCGCTTCTGGATCACCCGCATCATGATTACGTGGGGTCTGCTTTCGGCGGGCATGGCCTTCGTCCAGGGTGAAACCTCGTTCTACATCATGCGCCTGTTGCTGGGCGTAGCCGAAGCGGGCCTGTTCCCGGGTGTCATGTTGTACCTGACCTACTGGTTCGACCGCGAACAGCGCGCCCGTGCCACGGGGTATTTCCTGCTGGGCGTGTGCCTGGCCAATATCCTTAGCGGGCCACTGGGCGGTGCCCTGCTGGAAATGGACGGCGTACTTGGCTGGCATGGCTGGCAATGGCTGTTCGTGCTCGAGGGCCTGCCCGCCGTGGCCTTGGCCTTCGTGGTGTGGAAGAAGCTGCCGGACGGCCCCGCATCGGCGCCCTGGCTGTCGGCTGCCGATGCCAAGGATATCGAACGCCGCCTGGCTGCGGAGCGGGCTGGTGCGCCACAGCAAAGCAAGTTGGGGCAGATGTTCCGCGACCGGCAGATCTGGCTGGCGATCGTGGTGTACTTCGTGCACCAGATCACCATCTACACGGTGATTTTCTTCTTGCCGGGCATCATCGGCACATACGCTGCGCTATCGCCTTTCCAGGTTGGCCTGCTGACCGCGGTACCTTGGGTTGCCGCCGCCATCGGCGCCGCCACGTTCCCACGCCTGGCCACCTCACCACGCCGCTGCCGCACCTTGCTGTTCTTCGGCCTGCTGACCATGGCGACCGGGCTGCTGCTGGCCTCGCTGGCCAACTCGTTCCTTGGCCTGATCGGGTTCTCCCTGACGGCGCTGATGCTGTTCGTGGTGCAATCGATCATCTTCGTCTTCCCCTCCAGCCGCCTGAGCGGCAATGCGCTGGCGGCCGGCCTGGCCTTCGTTACCACCTGTGGCCTGTTTGGCGGCTTCGTCGGGCCTTCGGTAATGGGGCTCATCGAGCAGACCACCGGCAGCACCCGCAATGGTTTGTGGATCATTGCTGCGTTGCTGGTAGTGGCGGCACTGGTCAGCACCCGCCTGCGCCAAGGGCAGGAACAACACTGAGCAACACGCACGCTTGCACCGCCTGCAAGCGCAGCCCTGTGCTGCACTTGCAGGCACTTCGATTTCAATGTGAGAAGCGGGCACGGCGCCGACAGCCTTGCTCCAGCGCTTGCGCCAAACGCTCCGCCGCTTGGTGCAGGTCGTCCGGCAGCCCGCCCGGCCACATCAACGCCAGGTATTGCGGGTAACGCCCCTGCACGCAGAACTGCGCGCCCGGCAGCGCATGCAACGCTGAACCTGCCAAAGCTGCGGCAACACGCTCCCATACCAGCGGCTGGCGAAAGCAAACCCACAGCATGTGCCCACCTTGCGGCATCTCAAACCTCACCTGTTGGCCAAATTGCAGCTCAAGCACATGCGCCAGGCCGTGAGTGCGCCTTTGCAGGTCTGTGCGCAGGTGTACCAGTTGTACGTCCATTTCCCCCTTGCCGAGCATGTGCGCAAGCGCTTGCAGACGCAGTGGCGCAAGCCGAAACGCACGTTCGACGAATGCCTTGGCCAGCACGGCGTCTTTGCTCAACAAATAGGCATACGGTGCTTCGGCCCCTACCGCAGGCTCGAACGTGCCCATCACCAGCAGCCTGTGCGGGTCGACCCAGTCACGCAGGCGCTTTTTGGGGGGCCCGTTGTAACAGAGCTCACTGTCCAGGTCGTTTTCCAGCAGCCAAACAGGGTGTTGGCCTAGCAACAGGCCAAGCTGTTGCTGATAGTACGGTGAAACCAGCCGCCCTTGCGGCATGCCCAGGCACGATGGCATGACCAGCATCTTTACAGGCTCGCTCCCCAGCAGCGTGGCCAGAGTGTGCAGGTCCGGATTACCCCGGGCATCCGGTGGCACCTCCAGCACACGCATGCCTGCACGCGTCAGGGCGCGCAGCACTTGCCGGCAACAGGGCGAATGCACCAGCACGGTACCGCCCTGCAAGGCCAGCGCCGCCAGCAGCGTCTCCAGCAACGCCGGCACATCAGGCGCCAGTTGCACATCATCGCGACACCAGTACTGGCTGGAAGAACGGGTATAGCGTTCTGCCAACGCACTGCGCAGGCGGGTGCTGCCAAGTGCCCCCCAAGGCTCGGCGCTGCGATCACGCTGGCGGGCGAAACGCCGTTCGTGGCCAAACAGGGCACGCTCCAGCAGCGGTTGCACGGGGGGTGGCAGGCAGGGCGTGGTCACCGCTTGCACTTTGCCGGCGTGTTGTACGTAATAACCCGACCTCGGCAAGCAGCGTACGCGGCCCTCCTCTTCCAGCAGGCTGTAGGCGCTCTGCACGGTTGCCAACGACACCCGCAGCCGTCTCGACAGTGTGCGCAGTGACGGCAAGCGGCATGGGCCACCGCTTGCCGCCTGATCGATCAAGGCTTCCAGGTAGCGATATACCTGGCGATACGCGAACTCGCCGGGGGCCACTCGCCCCATCAGGACAACCCCGCAAAACCGCGCCTCAGCCCCGACGCCTGCCGAGGCATCAACCTCAAGTGCACGTCGCGGCGGGCCAGGTTGTTCAGCAGGCGCCAGGCGGTCAGCGGCAATTGCCCGCTATAAATCGCCCGCAACTGCACCAGCGGCAGGCCACTGGTGTTCACCAGCCAGGCTTTCACCGCATCTGGGCAGGGTTTGCCCTGCAACGCCCGGTGTAGATACGGCAACGCCACCAACATGTCGGCATGCCGGCATTGCAGGAAACGTTCGAGGTTCTTCCCTTGCCGGGCAAAAGGGCTGAATAGCAAGCACACCAGCTGCGTCTGATTGATGCCGTAGGTTTTGCCGAGTTGCGACTGATGCATTTCGTGTTGCTTGCTACCGCCCGACTGCCCGGCCAGGCGCAACGCGGGGCGGCTGGACTGAGGATCCAGGCTGCGTGCACGCAGTTCATGCAACTGTGCCGCGGCTTGCGGATCGACGAATGCCGACAGTGGCCAGGCATCCGGGGCGTTCTCGATGCTACAACCCAGCATGCTATCAAGCGGCTGTGCTTCGACCACGTACGGTAGCAGGTCATCGAGGGCAATCAGCCGCACCATCTCCCTTTCTGCTGCGTCGCCCAATGCCGGCTGGCTAGTGGGGGCGCCCCCGACAACCCCATGCAACCGGCCCAGACCTTGGGCCAGCACCGCCAGGCACTGGTGCATCGCATACGGGCCGCGCTCGCCGGACAGGCGCAGGCTACGCCGGGCCCATGCCAGGTATCGGCGCCGCTGGGCACCGGGTATGGCGGTGACCAATGCATCGGCAGGTGCCTGTGCCTGCAACGCAAAGCCTATGGCCCCCGCCAGCTCCAGGTGCAGACGGCTACCCAGCAAGGCTTCAGGCCTCGCGTCGACCAAGTGGCCGAACATCAACAAGGCGTCTTTCGCCAGTGCCCAACGCTCGGGCCTGGCCGAGGGCTGGCGGCGAAACGGCACCACTGCGCCACCCTCGATCATCTGCAGCTGCACCCGCGGGTCATCCTGCATGAACAGTGCGCTGAAGCTGCGCTCATGCGCGTCCAGCCTGGCGCTGTCCGCAACCGGCAAGCTGACCACCAGCACCCGCAGCTGGAAGGTTACCGGCGCACGCAGGGCAATACTCAATTGTGCGGCACGCAGCATCGCCAACAGCCTGGCACTGTGGCGATCGCCGCCCTGCAACACCTGCAAGCGGAAGGTACCGATGTACTCGAGCCCGCCCGCCGCAACCAGCAGCCGCTGTATCAGCAACTGCAGGGAAGCACGCTGCGCCTGTGACATGTGGCTCAACAAGCGTTCGAGCACTTGTTCGTAGACGTAATGCATTGCCTGGTCGTGAATAGCTGTCACGAAATCACCTCACCCACTTCATTCAGCCGACACATGCCGAGCCCACTGTATTGAGCTTGAACCTGCGCCAAACTTACCCAGAAGAAATTTCCTACAATCGAATAGAAGTAATGACGTAACCCTTCACTGTCGCCAAGCCATCGAGAAAAGCCCTCCGCCACGATGACCTATCGCTAACGCACATTGCCCTGGCCTGGGCATAGCCATGCTCATTTCACGCTCCTTGCGCAAACTACTACCGGGCCATTATCGAGGGATGCAGAGCGAATTGAAGATACAGATTGCGGCAAAAAAACCATTCACCAGAAGTACGAACGCACATTGAAGCGCATGGCGAATGCGTTCAAGCCAGATTATTTGGCGGAATATTTCCGACAATTAAAAACCACCCCACTTAGATGTAGTACTTGTCACATTCAATTGTAGGAACGTTCCTATTTTTAATGTTTCAACCCCATCCCGCAGACACAAAAAAACCCGGGACTCGCCCGGGTTTTCCAGTAACGCATGCAACCGTCAGTGTTGTGCCATGTCCAGCACCACCCGCCCGCCGCACGGGCATTGGTCCATGTAGCGATGCGCCTCTACCACCTGCTCGAACGGATACACCTTGATGATCTGCGGTGTCAGCAACTGGTCGGCGGTGAACTGGTTGATGTCGCGCAAGGCGCGCTGCAAGGCCACCTGGTCCTGGCTGATGCCAAGTTCTGGCTTGCCGGTGAAGTTGCCAATGCAATGCACATAGAACTGGATGTTCTTCTGGAAAGCCGCGCACGCCGGGAACGGCGTTTGATTGCCGCCTTGCAGGCCATACAGCACCAGGCTGCCACGCGGTGCCAGCACGTCGCCCAGCAGCGACATCTGCGGGCCGCCCATGCCATCGAGAACCATGTCCACGCCGCGGCCATCGGTATACTTGCCAACCTGCAGCAGCAAGTCCTGCTCTTCGGTGACAATCACTTTGTCGGCGCCCAGGCCCAGCAGGTACTCACGCTGCTCCGCTTCCTTGGTGGCCGCAAACACTTTCAGCCCCAATGCCTTGCCCAGCTGCACGAAGGCAGGGCCGGCGCAATGGCTGGCATCGGTGACCAGCGCAGTCTGCCCGGCCTTGGCCCGCGCCAGGTCGACGTAGGCGAAATAGGCGATCAGCAGCGGCGTATAATGCACGCTGGCCTCGATCGGGGTGAGTACATCCGGATAGCGGGTAATGGCTGAACGCGGCAGCACGATGACATCACCATACACCGGGTGGTCGTTGGCACTGGTAGCCGGGAAGCTGGCAACCCGATCACCGACGGCAATGTCTTCTACCCCTTCACCGACCGCCGTCACCACCCCGGCCATTTCGTGGCCGATCCCCGCAGGCAGGCGTGCCTGGGACGGCGCCAGGTTCTGGCGCCAAAGCACGTCATACCAGCTGACGCCAACCGCCTGGACGCGGATCTGAACCTCGTCGGCAGCGGGTGACGGTTCGGCCTGCTCCTCGCAACGGAGCACATCGGCAGCGCCGAACTTGTGGAAACGGATCATGCGGGACATCGCATACCTCGCCTTTGTGAACCTCTAATTACCACTGACTCTATCCGGGCTTTACCGGTTAGACCATCAGCGGTCATTAATAGTCGACATGCTTGTCATCGATTGGGCACCTCACTTTCCCTGCAATTGGTCCCCCTAAACCCGTGCAGGGTAACAGCCTTTGGCCTTAAGATTCACCCCTGCCCCACTTTAGGCGAAGCGCACCGATGAATCGAAACGACCTGCGTCGCGTAGACCTCAACCTGCTGATCGTGTTCGAAACGCTGATGCACGAGCGCAGCGTGACCCGTGCCGCGGAAAAACTGTTCCTCGGCCAACCGGCCATCAGCGCGGCTCTGTCGCGCCTGCGCAACCTGTTCGACGACCCGCTGTTCGTGCGCACCGGGCGCAGCATGGAGCCCTCGGCGCGGGCCCACGAGATCTTCGCCCTACTGTCGCCGGCGCTGGACTCCATTTCCACGGCGGTCAGCCGCGCGGCCGAATTCGACCCCGCCACCAGCAATGCCGTCTTCCGCATCGGCCTGTCGGACGACGCCGAGTTCGCCCTGCTGCCACAGTTGCTCAAGCGCATTCGCGCAGAAGCGCCTGGTATCGTGCTGGTGGTGCGGCGGGTCAATTACCTGCTGATGCCTACGTTGCTGGCTTCGGGCGAGATTTCGGTGGGCGTCAGCTACACCAGCGAACTGCCGGCCAACGCCAAGCGCAAAGTACTGCGCCGCAGCATGCCGAAACTGCTGCGGGCCGACAGCGTGCCCGGCAGCATCACCCTGGACGACTTCTGTGCGCGCCCGCATGCGCTGGTGTCGTTTGCCGGGGACCTTTCCGGGTTTATCGACGAAGCGTTGGAAGAAATTGGTCGCAAGCGCCATGTGGTGCTGGCGGTGCCGCAGTTCAACGGGCTGGGGAGCTTGCTGGCAGGCACGGATATCGTGGCAACGGTGCCGGACTACACGGCCGATGCACTGACGGCGGCGGGTGGTTTGCGTGCCGAGGACTTGCCGATACCCGTGCGCAGTTTCGAGCTGCACATGGCTTGGCGTGGAGCGCAGGATAACGACCCGGCGGAGCGGTGGTTACGGTCGAGGATCCAGATGTTTTTCGGAAGCGCTGACATTTTTGACACGCCCGAGAATCTTTCTACATCATGAGCCTTTGACTCACTTGCTTCATGAGAGGTAACTTGCGTTAAAGTCTGCCGATCCCGTGAGTTGCCGCTATCGACCCGAGACAAACTCCACTAAAAACGCTGTTGTCATCGCCGGCATGCCTGGTCGCTCCGATAGCTGAGCTTAACTTCGTCAGCCAATTCGAGAAAATGCAGCACTGTAGCGATGACTAAAAAACAGATAGGAACACTGAGCATTGGATCACAACCGATACAGTCGATGCTAGAGCTTACCAGCATACTGCCGAATAGAATCCCGATAAAGACCCGAAAGCAAACAGACCCCTGGAAAACGTCAAGCCTCAGGTCATTGGATGCCATGAGCGTCTAGTCATGCAGCTAAGGTCTCTCAGGTTTGTTCCATGCAGTGTTTGCGACATCTCTTTTCGTACAGAGCTTAAGGCCAGACGCCATAGTAACATGGGCGAGCGCCTAACCTGACCAAGCGACGAATCTATATTGCAACTCAATTAATACCAAATTGAAATAACTATAAAAATATTCCCCCCGAAATATTATAAATCTAATTTACTGCAGGGCTATCATATCAACTGTTACCCTGCACGCGCGGCACTCGTCGCTTGGTGATTCAGAGCACCCTTTGCATGTCAACCAAAAAACGTGAAAACACCACTCTCTAGGTTTCCAGCGATGAACCAGGAAAACGAGAAAATAAGAGAGTTACTGAAAGACAAGCCAGCTGATTTTGATAGCCACAAAGACTGGGCAAACTTTAATCTTGCCGCAAGGTCAGCCACGAAAAAGAGAAGCCCTCTAGAGCAAATATCTGCATGCGCAACAACCGTATCAGCTATCATCGGCATCGCAGCAGTATCAGTCACAACTTACCAACTATGGAATAAAATCGACCAGGAAAAACAAGAGAGTAGGCAGCATGCTCAATTTGAAGCTCTAAAGCTTTATACCGAGAGCTGGGATAAATTTAACGACAAGAGAAACTGTCGAAAGTTTGAGATATTTGCTGAAGGCATAAGGGAGTCTTATAACGAATTGGCGATCTCGGCCAGCCAAGAATTTGCCCGAGTTTGCCGAACTGAAATTGGGAGTTCAGAGCAAACCGCTAGTGTTACAGGAGACAAGCCGCTACGAGACACATCCTATAGCTCACTTGAAAAAACAACTCCGAGCAGTCAAATTCAAGCAGCCAACGCTGAAGGTTTCTACGGCCTGACAGTTTACATACAATATAGCTCAGACAACCCCTCAAGCAAGGATAATGCCGAGAAGATACGAAGTTTCATTGCCAGCGATGAAATAGGGGCGAGTGCACCCGGAAAAGAAGGCGTATCTAATGTACCTAAATACGACCAGATCCGTATCTACAAGGACGCTCAGAAAACACTGGCGAGTCGACTAGCTAAAGAATTGAACGATAAATTTAGTATGAATTTCAAAATTATCAGCTTGGAAATGGCATACCCCAATCTTCCGGCCAATCGTCTGGAGATCTGGCTAAAAGATAATTGATCTAGATTGGTTTAACGCCTTCCGGGGACGCAGCGAGCAAAGGGCGAGGGTCAACGCTCAAGATAAAATCGTACAGCCAGCAGTTGCAATAAAATTGTCAGGTCGACCTCACCTACGAATAGACTTCGGACGTTTTTTCACGCCACAGCCTTTCAAGGAAGAGCGTGCAGTAATCTGTTAAATTACAGGCCTGGCGGCAAGGTTACGCCAGAACTTCATAAGACTATCGACCCCCATGAACGCGGCGCTCCATATCGTTGCGTCGCAGACCAGAACGTGCCCGCGACGCTTGCCAAACGGCGGCGCCCATAGCAACGCATTGAAATGCGTATTGCCTTCGGTGACAAAGGGATGAGGGTCGGCCTCGAGGCTTATGAGCTGGCGTGCAAGCACACGATACGCCGCTACACCACGGCCGACTGGCTGAAGGTGCGGCAAATGCGGGTGCGCATTGAAGTTTTCCACCGCGAGGCTCCGACCGCCACCGAGGAACCGCTCCAAATCGAGCTCCCTAGCCACCTCAAGCGACGCTGGCTGCCCATCTGGACCGACAGCCGGTCGCAGTCCATAGAGGTTCTCGACGGGAAGTTCCAACGCGTTTAGTAATGAACGCGCGTACCCACCGAGCCGCTGTATGCCGGGCACAAGCGAGTCAGCATGGTGCCGATGCTCCTCCACTTGCCGCCGCAAGGTCTCGCCCTCGTAGCATTCAACTTCGTCGCGCTCCTCGCCGCCAACGCAGTGATGCGGACAAACAATAAGCATCTTCTCTGGGCACGCCAGGAAAGCACGGAGCACTGCGATGTCCTCCGTGCTCGGCAAACGCTGGGCTCTGAAGTGGTCGATGCTTACAATAACGATTGTGTGCGGATTGCCGGCGAGCACCTCACGAAGGGAATGGACTGTTCCATCAAGCTCGCGACCAGCGATGACCGTTGGCTCGACGCCAGTCTCCTCTGCGACGACCTGCAGAAATACGGTGAAATCGCTTAGCACGACACGGTCGAGGAATCCGGCGATACCTTGGTCGCCGCCTTTTAGGTGTTGCAGCATTGGCCAAGCAACACGACGCACCTCGTAAAGCGCAGGAAAACGATTATTGAGCTCATCAAGTGGCCTACTAGCCTCATCTAGTTTGTCCCAAGGGAAATAGAGAGCAAACTTGCGGTTCGAAGGCATGTCAGCCCCCCAATTAGGTTGTCCGGTTTAGCAAACCGTATGCGGCCGTCGCTGCTCGCCTGAGCGCAGTCTCGAGGGTGTCCAGGAAGTCTGTCGTTGCGACGTCAACGCCAGTCTCCGTGACCCAAGGGTCCATTACGACCGATCGAAGGACAGTAATGTGGTCGATTCCCAACACATCACTTGTACCGAGTCGAGCTGTATAGTCATCGAAAAAGGCTTGGCCATAAGCTTTGCGTTCGAAGTTGGTCGTACTCACGATCATATCTTGGCCATAGATGTCCTCGAAAGGCTTAAGGCTGAGCTCGTGGTACATCGCTTCGTTGAAGAGGTTGGCAAGATGTAAACTTGTGTTCGGCTCGCCCGATGGGAGTCGAAAGTTGAACGCGTAAGCCAGGATGTTCAGGTCTGGACCAACCGTACGTAGATGGTTGTCAAAGTCATCAGGGGGGGGGCCACTCGGACGACTCAGGTGCTGTAATAAGTATGCTGTTTTCGCCCGCTCATCCTCCCCGGGAAGCGAGGCCGGCAGACGTGGCAACGGTACAGCGTAGAACAAGTCGTCACGACCGATCTCAAGCAGGCGAGCGTATAGCCGCTTACAACTGTAGAGCGCTCGACCAATAATGAGTCCATACCCACTTTTCGAAGGTCGAATCACGCGATGACTGAGATATACCGCTGAAACTGCGGCGCCCGGCTTCGACCCCTCAACGCCGTAGATACCGACCGTCGGCTCCGCCTCGCCGTGATAGACAACTGGCGCGGAAAAAGTAACTAGGCTACGCATGCGAGAATTACGGTAGCAAAGCGCTCCTGCCGGATACGGGATGTACCCCGACTTGTGCGGGTCCACGGTGATTGAGTCTGCTTGACCGAGCACGCTATATTGTACCTTGCAGTAATCGGAAAGCCCCGAGTGCTGTAGCGGTGCCCCCATATCGAAACTTGCGGCGGGCGTAGGCATGTCGAAGTCCGAGCGCTCGACCGACGCATGGTATCCACCAAAGGCGCCGTCAACATGCACGGAGAAGTCAATACCATGCGACATTCGGAGTTCGTCGCGCAAGGCGAGCACTGCAGCAAGCGGGTCGACCGAGCTCTCCTCGGTTGATCCGAGGACCGCGACGACCATTAGCACGGGGCGCCGTTCGTTTGAGAACTTGACTAGTTTCGCTCGTAAGTCGGCGACATCAAGGCGCGCGTCGGCATCGACGCACACATCAGATAAATGAGCCGAGCCAATACCAACAAGCGCGGCCGCTTTGGAGAACGAGTAATGCTTGGTGCCTGGAACAAAGATAACCGGACTCTTAATGCCAATGGCCAGTCTTTCGCTAAACCCTTGGTAGCCGAGCGTCTGTAACGAGTAGGGAGCCACTGCGTCCGAGACGAGTCGCGTACCCTCAAGTTCGTCTAACTCCAGGGCAGTTGCGACGGCGCTCGGCAGACCAAGTATTTCGTC
The DNA here is from genome assembly GCF_002992185.1 of Pseudomonas sp. LLC-1. Classification (NCBI taxonomy): domain Bacteria; kingdom Pseudomonadati; phylum Pseudomonadota; class Gammaproteobacteria; order Pseudomonadales; family Pseudomonadaceae; genus Pseudomonas; species Pseudomonas sp. LLC-1. Next base: position 82,712 of record NZ_LUVY01000018.1, read on the forward strand.
CACGTTAAGGTTGAGCACCTGCCAATCGTCAAGGCTAAGTAGCGGTAATGGCGTCTCGCATCCGGCCGGGGTGACTGTCAGTTTTTGGCGGGCGGAAGCCAGACGCCCATCCTCAGCCAGCGCAGCGCGCAGTGCCAGTGGATAGAACTTAAGGTTGCGCGCTGCCCAGACCGCTTCAATGTTGGCTACCGTACCATCACAGGTGATATGGCCCCAAGGAGGCATGAGGTCCCCAGGAACACCGCCATCGGGCCCCGGAACTTTATAGCCGAGCATACGGCACAGATCGTCCCCTACTAGCCCTTCTAGAATTGTCGTCGCTGTTGACCCTTCGAATGCGACGTTATTTGGGTTGTAGAGCATCGCAGCAAAGTAGCCGAGGATGCCGGGGAGCGTTGTCTCCCAGTTCATGTGTCCCTGGTAACGCATAGAGAAAAATGGCACCGACTTCTTGAGGAACGCGAGCAGACCGGAGTATCCCTCTTCAAGACAACTGAGGCCGTCAAGATATTCCGGTGATCGCTTGATCGCCTCGGTGATGTGGGATGGATCCTCAGGATGAAAGTTCCGGCGCCAATAGACTTGGTCGCGCACGGCTTCGACAACCAGGCGCTCAAACAACTCGGCGTTCTCGCCGCGCGGCCCGAGGAACCAAGCCTCGACCGCGCGACTGCCCTTTCCGGCGAACATAGCAAACGATCGGAACTCTTCGACGCCGCGACCCGATAAAATCCGCAGACTGGGTGTACCTTCGGTGCCTGGCATCGCTTAGTCCTCCCACCCGTCCGGGGGCAGTTGGATTCCCCCCCGACACCCGACGAAGCTCGCGTTTGGGCAACTGGCATCGAAGCCCATCCCAAACCTCGCGAAGGCTTGCCAAGCCGCATGTTGAACGTTTTCGTATTCGACCGGGGACAAACGACTGCCTTTCATTGCCGCGAAGGAACGGAGAATTGCATTGCGTGCGACAAGGAATGAGGGATTCTTCGGCGTCAGCTTGAGACCGTCGACGACCGCTTGCCATGTGACTTGGTAGCCGCGCGGCTTGTTGCCGAGGGCAATGACAATAACACGGGTCAGTTGCATCAAGGCCGCGCACCAAATTTCGCCGACGGCGTGGACTTCCTGGTAGCTGAGATTGTCATTGCCAGGGCCTGACACCTCTCCTTCACCCTTACCGATGTCACCGAAGGTGCCAGGATAATTTGTGTCGTAGGGTCGCTGTCGGATCCCCTGCTCTCTTTTCGTCACATAGCTCCCAGTCACAACGCGTTCATCTTGCCGTGCGAAGTTGATGATTGTCAGAGCGAAGAAGTCGCCCCAGCCCTCCCCCATCGCAACGGATTGGTCCTCGCTTAGTCCCATGGCGTCACGCAATCCACCTACCAGACGATTAGTAACGCCATGGACGAACTCGTGGAACACAACATCTGCATCATTTGCCGTGTGGCGTCCCGTAGCCACAACTATTCCCATGTTCATCACCGCAAACATTCCATCGGCGCGCGTTGCCATGTTGGCCGTGCCGTAGACCGCCTGTGGATGTGCGAAGGCGAGAACGGGGTCCCCACCTTTACCCTTACTCATGACGTTGGTGGCCTGAAAGTTCCCAGACTCCTCCGTGAAGCCGAGCAGCAGAAAGAAGTCATGCATGTAATTGCAGAAGAAGAAAATATTCGTGATGTACTGGCTTGGCGTGTCGACGGCCTCGTCGAATTCACCCCCGTCTCCGTTGGCGATAATTTTCAACGGCAGTCGGGTTGCGCCGTTTTGGGCGCGCACATTGTTGCCCTCAGTCGTGATACTCCCGTTAAGGACTTCAGTCCAAGGAAGCGGGAAATCAATAAGGTCGCCAACTGAGTGGCTGGGAATCGGGTAGACCTCGGCAGCAAGCGGAAAGTTAACTCGCGTAAACTGCCCTTCATCTGGGTTATGCATGAAGACCTTGCCACCGATCGCCTCGCTGGTTAGATCCCGTGCATAGAGGATCTCGGGGTCATTGGGATCCGCCTTCGCGTCGGCCGCGACGAAAATCAGGTATTGGGCAAGGTGGAATTCACGGGCGATCACGAAGCGCCAAGTAAGCCTGGTATGGTCACCCATGGGGAGGTAGCAAAGCGAAGCAGCCGCGATGTCCTCAAACGGTCCGTTGTCAAAGGCCGTTGTCTTCGAGGCGCGGGGGCTTTGGCCCATCCGGACGGGTGTCCACTGAGAGAGATCGAGCGGTGGTAGGTTGGATGTTTGTCCCAGATCGTCGGTTTTGGTTCTTGTTTTTGCCGCCTCGGTGGCAGCAACCAGTAATGCGACTTCCGGTTCGACTGCCGCCTCGGTTGGCAGGCTCGACTCAAGCGACAGCGTGTCACCTGAAACACGATCTACGGCGCCGTCTGGCTTGAACCACACCTTCGGCTCCATGCCCCATATCTCAATTCCATTAAGCGTCTGCTGGAGACTCACGATACGCATCCTTTCAGAGGTCGTCGGGACCTTTGGGTCCGCCTCAAACTCTACAGGCACCCCCAGCTCAAACCCGATCGAGCTTGAAACGGAGCGAAGATAGCTTTTGGCGTTTGCAATCAACTCCCCATTTGTGATGAGCCGAGAAGCCGGAAAAGGCGAGACAGCGCGCTCAGGCCGTAGATCATTGAGGTGACCGGTAAAAATATTGACGTTTCCGGGTTCTGGACCCGCCTTGACGGTATGTCCTACATCTCCCGAGACAGCTTCCAAAGTGTTGAGAAAGCGATCAGAACCTCCCGTTGCATTCAGACGGTCGTAATGAAGGCTTCGTTTGTCAACTATCGTCTGGCTCATTACGCATTCCTTCGGTGAAAATGGGTCAAAGGCCTACGAGCGTCAGGGCAGTCGTCGCAACAGCACGCGCGATCTCGGCGGCGTAGTCAGTGTTGTGGTCCAAGTCGTTTAGAGTGTCGCCTGGGCGGTGGTACTGCCGGGAACCGCTGGCTGGTGCTGTGTCGGCAAAAAAATTTTCAGAAACGGCCACGGCTGCCCATCCGCGTTCGTGAAAGCTCGCATGGTCGCTGCGGCCAGCCGCTGGGTCCGCCGGACCTGTAATCCTCTCGATCTCGAAGCTCGGAGCTAACGCTTTGACCGACACCGCGACAATGTCACCAAGCATGTTCGAGGCCCTGACCACTGCACCTTCGATGGCCGAGCCCGCATGAATTTCGACCTTGTGCGCCCCGCCTTGGTAGCCTCCAATCATGTCCATCTGCAGCACGGCAGCAATCCGGTCACCGGCCCCAGCCGCCGCACGCGCGTACACCTTGCTGCCGACCAAGCCCTGCTCCTCAGCATTGAATAGGACAAAGCGTATCGTGCGTGCCGGCTTGCGCCCGGCGTTAAGGATCATACTCAGACACTCGGCTGCAGCCAGGACTGCAGCTACGCCACTTGCGTCATCATCGGCACCGGGGGCGGGGTCTATCGCCGGATCGTAGCGACGGGGAACTCCGTTCGAATCGAAATACTCACCTTCGGCCGCAGTCGAGTCGAGATGCGCAGTGATCAGTACAACAGTATCCGAGTCGATGACGGAGTACTCGGCCTCTACGTTCGCGAGACGCTTGCCACGGAATGAAAACTCCTGATGTTGCACGGCCAAGCCTAGTTCACGGAATCGCCTGACGAGTGCGTCGACGACAAGCATATTGTCCTCGCTACCGACGTCACGACTGCGTACCCTGTACGGCTTACCGTACTCGAGTGGGTCAGCACCTGAAAGACGTGCAACATGTGCGCGGATCACCGCAGAGGTGATCGACATCCTCACCGCTTCGAGCGTCATATCGGAAGGCTCGCCTGGCGCAAATCCATTGACTAATTCCAAAGCCTGGGCCTCACCGGGGCGCGACAACAGCGCGGGGTCTGGCAGCAGTCGCTCGGTATGTCCGTGCTTCGCGCCCGGAATATGCAACTCTTCAATAGGCGTGCCAGCTGCGACGGCGACGTATACTCCACCAGGCCCCGGGCCCAGCGATGTGACCGTTGCGGTAAACCCCTCCAATTCGTTAGAGATGTAGGCAAACGTAGCCTCCGCGTGTATGCGCGCCTTGGCAGCTTGGTCTTTTAGACCGGCGTCGAAGGAAGGCGCAGACGCAATAACCACTCGGTCATCACGTATCAGATAGGCCGAGGTATCTTCAACGGTACTTCTTAGATCGACCGTGAAACCATGTTGCTCTAGCGCACTTACACCATATGCGGTCGCCATCGCCAATACGAGACGTGCCGATGGGACGTGCACAGGCACCACCTCATTGGCATTGGCTATCACCTCAAGTTCGGCAAGGCTACGGCCCTCCGAGATGTCAATCCGCAGCCAGAACACAAGACGATTTTCAACTGCAGCACGCGCAAAAACAGGGTGCGGGGCAGTACGTAACCCTGCTTCACGCGCGAGCATTCGCTCATCGGGACTCTCGCCTATGAAAACGCATTCGGCCGCAGCGGCGTTTGTGCTCGCGACAGCGTCTTCAAAAATATTTGGATTGTTCTTTGAACCCCAGTGAACAAGCAGTGGGTCGTCGAAGTAGGCCCCAAATTTCTCTGCAAGAGCAGCCGTTGCACGCTCGCAAACCGCATCCCCCACTCCGACATTGGAAATTACGCCTTTGCGGCGCACATCTGCGAGTCCATCGAGTACCTCAAAGATGCGTGCTCGAGAAATGAAGGTAAACGATCCCTCAGCATCGACTTTTACGTCGGCGATGGTTGCTCCAATATCGAAAAAAAGAATCGCCATATCGATCTCTCTCCGTGAAGCTGAACCTATACTCACCGTGTGACTCAAAAATTTAACAGTCCAGCCCAACCCACAAATAAACTGACCAAGGAATACTCTGAACATCCATAATCATGGATGCGCTCAGCGTTACATTGGACACACCTTTGGGGTATAGCACAGGTCCCTTTAGGTGCAAGCTAAATACAGGGGGGCGCAATGTGTTCGATGTCAATGCAGATAACGCTGGAGCGTCCTCTCTGGATCGCGCTAGCCAACCCTGCTCCTGGTTCAACTAGGCGCACGGATGAACGTGCCATCGGCGATAGTGCCTCCAATCTGCTCACGTCAAGTTAGGCTACCCCAGCAGCAACGTTCCAGCGATTAACAGACTCAAAACACTGATGACAACCATAACTAATTCTAGCTTACAACCTTCCCCTTCCAGGACGTAGAGATGTTAATCTTTTAGATGAAAACAAAATAAACAATATTAGAAAGCGGTCTAAATTTAATTAGCAAGGACATCTAAAATTGCAACCCATAAATAGCCCCTGCTTTTCAAGCTTGGCGAGACCAGGCTAAGCATCGAGATAATTTTTATAACCAGTATTCCGGGAGTTTCAAAAATCACGCATAGCACGCACCACCATCGCTTTGATTTGTATTTCCAAATGACGGTGCTATACATGATCAAGATCATGGTCATCTGCCTCAAGGCGCACCATGTTTGCGTCAGGTTCGTCCTCTTAGGGTCAGTGGATCCCACCACCGGCTTTTTGATGTAGAGGTACTCGGTGGGAAGGTAAACGAACAATGAACTTACGTGATGCACTGGTTCTGTTCTCCACCAACTGGCAACTGGACCTCCCGTTGTCCTGGCGCAGCGCACTAGGCTCAGCCGAACCGGTGGCTGTTATCGTGCCCCCCTCACTAACGTTAGGGCCAGAGCCTGTATTCACAGCACAGCGTGCAAGACTGCTACGGGACGCCAGAGCTGACGCCCACGTGTTCCACGCGTTCGATGGCCTGGCGCCGGAAGAGGATAGGTGCGTTCTCGTCGGCCAAGCCCCTTATTTTCGCACTGCTCGCACGACTGGCCGCTCGTTTGATCAAGGCGACCTCCAGACTTGGCCTCCGGCATCGAAAAAGATGCCCTCTAGTCTCCGCCGACTCATGCAAAAGCTTGCCCAGTCGCGCACCGGAAAGTCAGCCTCTATTTCACCGGAGGGTACGATAACCCGGGGGGCGTCCAAGTAAACGAAGTACGTCTGCTGCATCCCGCCGCGCAAGGGTTTCTAGCAGGCCCAAACCCATTCGATGAAGTGAACACGTAACTCGTAGCGCTGGGCGAAACCTAGATCAACTGGTGACACCACAAAAAGGAGGGCGCGATGGCTAAGGCCGTATTCTGCGACATCCGCGATACGCTCGGTATCGTCGATTACAAAGGCCACCTGGTCCTGTACAGACCCACGAGCGTAGATATGCTCAAGAGTCTCAAAGCCATGGGCTTGCGTGTCGGGCTAATCACCAACCTACCCAGCGACGTCTCGACCGAATCAGGCTTGCAGATGATCAAGGATGCCGGCATCGACGAGTTCATCGATCCCGATGGTTTCGTGACCAACCACGACGCCAAGGCGGACAAACCGGATCCTGCGATATACCTGTTCGCCGCCGCGAAGATGAGGCTGCGCACAGATGAATGCATCTTCATTGGCGAGAATCTGTCCGAGGTCGTCGGCGCACAGGCGGCCGGTATGGGCGCAGTGCTAAAACCATTCCCGCCGGGGCGAGAGTTCCTCCAGAAACCGCTCGCCGTCGGCCAGATCTCGGGCACATCCAGCGGCCGACTGAGCGAAGTACTTCTGGAGGAGGACCACCTAATTGCCAAGCGAATCGTGCTGAGCGCGGTCAGGTTGAAAGAGAAGCTGGACGCCCACGAGCCGACCGATGAGGTGCGCACACTGCTGCGGCCCATGGGCTTAATCGTCTGGCTCACCAACAACTTTGTAGACACCTACCACCACCGAAAAGAAGAAGAGGTGCTTTTCCCATTCGCGTTAATGTGTGGGGTTGATCCCGCCGACCTAGCCGGCACCTTGGTCGATCACGACCAAGGGAGGGCCTACTTCCGGGCGATGAGCGCTGCCTACCGGCGCATCTGCATGGGCAATCGGGCGGCTACCTCCGAGTTCTCGGCCCTGCTGGGCGCTTTCGCGAACCTCTACAAGACACACGGCAAATACGAAGACGACATCCTCTTCAAGAAGATCGGCGACCGTCTGAGCGATCAAGACGACGCGCTCATGGCGGACCTGATCGGCCGTATCGGGCCGCCGGACATCACGCTCTACATCAATCTGATCGCCATGCTAGAAAAGGAGCTGGGGCTATGAGCTGGACACAGACTTCGCAGGCCGAAGGGCTGACGCCGGTACAACTTGCACAGCTCGCGGTACTCATGGACCGATTGCTACCTGGTGACGTACGCCGCAGGATTCCGTCGGCAAGTGAGGTTGGCGCAGCCAACTTCGTTAGCCGGCTACTGGGGCGTACGCCCGACGTCTACCGGGAGACACCGACCTGGCGGGTGCTCTACCCGACTGCATTGGCAGGCCTCGACGCTTACGCCCTGAGCCAGTTCGGGCGTCCGCTCACAGGACTTACGCAGGCCCAGGTCGACTTTCTGTTGACCGGACTGCAGGCCAGCGGTCTACCCGGCATCGCCGCGGACGACCAGAAAGCCTGGTTTAAAACACTGCTCCGACATTGCTACCAGGGGTGTTTCGGCGATCCCCGCTGGGGCGGCAACCACGGAGCCAGAATGTGGCAGGCGATCGGCTACCCATTACTGCCGGCGGCGGAGGACGCATGATGAGCCAGACCTATGACGCTATCATCGTTGGCAGCGGCGCCGGTGGCGGCACCGCCGCACGGATTTTGACCAAACGCGGCTGGAACGTCCTGATGCTTGAGAAAGGCGACTGGCGCTACTCCGACGAGTTCCTGCCCTTCGACGAGATTCACTTCAGCGAGCACAAGGCGTTAACCCCATCGATCGAGGACGGCCAAATCTGTGTCGACGCCGCCGATCCGACCAAATCGCGCCTGGTCGAGCGTTGGTGGATCGGGAACATGGTGGGTGGCTCCACTATGCTCTGGGAAGCGAACCTGCCCCGATACACCGAGGAGGACTTCACCCTCTCGAGCGTGATGCCACAGAAACCTGCAGACGTTTCAATGCCGGACTGGCCATGGCGGTACAGAGACTGGCATCCGTATTTCGAGATGGCCGAATGGGAGTGGGCGGTTTCGGGCCGAACCAACCAGAGCCCCGCGCAGGAGCCAACGCGGGCCGGCTATGACTACCCAATGCCACCGATCCGGCAGCACGGATCGACGCCTTTCCTAATCGAGGCCTTTGCAAAGGCTGGTATGAATCCCTACCTGAGCCCGCGCGGTATTAACTCACGGACATTCGATGGCCGCCCTGCTTGCCCATTCTGCGGCTTCTGCCAGGGATTCGGATGCGCAGTTAACGACCGCTCAAGCAGTACCAACACCGTGCTCGCTCGCGCGCTGCGAACCGGCCGATGCGAGCTTCGTACAGGGCATTACGTGACGAGCATCGTCCACGAAGAGGGAAAGGTCGTGGGCGTTGAGTACATCACCGAACCTAAAGGCGCGCGACAGATCATCAAGGCGTCACGTGTCTTCGTGTCGATCCAGGCGATTGAATCGGCACGACTCTTCCTTTTATCAAAGGTGCCCAATCCCAACGTCGGCAAGTTCTTGACCTACCATACAAAGGGCACGGCCGAACTGACCTTCCCCGGGCAGCCTGCATGGAACGAGGGGCCGGAGGGCATCTTCCAGCCTAAGACATCGCTGGGTAGCCTGCAGCTGCGTGACCTCTATGTCATCCGCGATCCGAAGCGGCCTGATTTAACCAAGGGCGGGAAGTTTTCGATCTACGACCCGATGACTGTCGCGCCCCCGATCAAGTGTATCTCGCGCACGGGCGGTGCTGGAAAGCTCACTGGCGACCTCTGGGGCGCCGACCTCGTGAACCGTCTGGTCGAACTTCGCGATCAGGGCGGTGTGCAGTTCTCGTTTACTGGCGAGACCATGTCGATGGAATCCAATCGCGTTGAGTTGGATCCAGAAGCCGTCGACCCTTGGGGCGTGCCAATGGCGAGAGTCTTCTACAAGCACCACCCATACGACCTGGAGATCAGCAAGTACTGCCTGGAACGGGTGATCACGATCATGGTCGATGCGGGCGGAGAGCTGCGCAAGTTTGACCCTCAGAAATTTGCTAATGATGGCTACGGACACAATCACGGTACGCTGCGTGCTGGCACCGACCCTCAGACCAGTGTCCTGGACGCTGACTGCCAATCTCACGACGTGAAGGGTCTCTACGTACTTGACTGCGCCTTCATGCCAACGGCTGGAGCGTCGAATCCAACGCTCACGCAGATTGCCAATGCGATTCGCGTCTGCCAGTCGGTTCCGGGGCCATGACGCGCTTGATCGCCCGCCGGGGGGCCGCCCGGCATGCGCCAGAGAACAGCTTGGTTGCGCTTCTGAGCGCCTATACTGCCGGCGCAGATGGCTTGGCCATCGAGGTGCGCTGCACACTGGATGGCCAGCTGGTTTTGGCGGCCGATGACGACCTCTCGCGCCTGACAGGAACAACGGTGAAAGTTTCGACGTCGACCCTGGAGGACCTGCTAGCACTGGACATGTCGGAGACCTTTCGTCCTCTGGCGTCGCCAAACTTCCACTACTACGACCCGACCGTCATCGGTCGCAAACTTCGAATCGCTACCCTCCATTCAGTGCTGACCGAGTTACCGCTCGATTTGGACCTCGTAATCTCGCCGCTGCCGCCGGTGGGGGCGGCTGACGGTATGATCGGCGAGGTCATCAACCTGCTCACCCTGCACCGCGTCCTGGATCGAGTAGTGCTGTGCTTTGAAACAGCAGTACTTGCGGCCAAAGCGCGGGCGCTCGCGCCCGAAGTGCGGGTAATGACCTTCGCCGATGAGACCGCTTACTTGAACGGCATTGTGGACGGTTCAGTCACATCCCTCGACGACTTGTTTGATGTTGACGGCGGACTGACCACTCGCGCGCAAGCATTCAAAGTGGCATTCGAGCACGGCGGTCGTCTCGGCGTGCTGGTTCAGCCCTCGGTACCGACTCTGTCGGCAAGCGACTGGTTGAAACTTGCTGAGCACGCCTGGATTTGGGGGGCACTCACTGACTCACCCCAGGAGACGGGCGTGCGCCACGGCGGTCTGACCCACCTGGACACTCAGTTCGCTGGAACTCAGGTCGACACTACCCAGATCGCTCTAGGCTATGCCAAGGCCAACCGTTTCGCGCGGATTTGGCAGGAAAATGGCGTCCACATTGACATCTCACCCTACGACGATGCGCTCCCTGCCGCACCGACCACGGCCGAGGAGGCTCGGCTTCAGCACCTCGAGAACGGTCTGATGTATACCGCCAAGGACTGGCCATACTACTCCGGTGGTGGCCTCGGCACTGTGATTGGGATCCGGGGCGATTTCGTCGCCGAGACGCACTATCACGTCGAGGCCGTAGGCCAGGCCACGACGCTTGAGATGGCTGCCACGAATGTGGACCCTGGTGCCCATCAGGAGAAGCCCGCGACAACCTTCCGTCAGAAGGACAGCTTCTACGACCCCCATGGTGCTCCACCCTACGTGGGCGTCGAGCATGATGAGGACGACGGCTACCGCATCAATTGGAACCTCGGTGTCGAGTACGACAGTAATCAGTACGGCAAGCCGGTGGGCGACGGTCATTCTCCCCGCGGAGCAAGATTGCGCCTGGAGCGTCGTGGGTCAGTATTCACGGCTTACTACCGCGAAGGTGTCGACGCGAATGGCAGCCCTTTGGGGCCGTTCGACTGGGTCGCAGTGGGCGCAATCCGCAACGAGTCGATGAACCCCACGGTCTTTCTGCGCTGCGCTGGCAAGCGCTGGCGCCAAGAGCGCGAGGACGACCCAGATAGATACATGCCAATCCTGGCCAATCGGTTTTTGTTCAAGAACCTGAAGGTCAGTCGTTTCCCTTAACGTAGCCGGAGCGCCTATGCCTTTCATCGAACCCGACTTTGAACGCCAAAAAATCGACTATGGTCTGACGGCGGAGGACCTGGGCCCGCGCCTGGATCCGGCGACGACGAAGGCAGCCCTGCGGGACCTTGGATTGCCTTGGCCTCCGGGCCTGGCCCCCCAACCCAAGGCGATCACACCGGAACCAGACCGTACATCCCCACTACCCAATGCCCACGTGCTGGTGGTGACGTGGACGGTCGCAGAGGTCGAAGCCCTAGCCGACGTACTGACACCCGGCATCGGCCGCAACAGCTGGTACCGCTATGCACACAAGTTTGAGAGTGACTATTTAGAGAAGGATCTGATCCGCGATGGCGCGCCGGCCCACGTGGCGAAGCGGCTAGGTTCGTACTACCTAACCGAAATCGCGGGCAAATCACTGCTGCTCTTCAAGTCCGAACTTCACCTCAATCAGGACGGCAAACGCAAGGCGCCCGGTAAAGCAACGCTACCAGTGGCGGACCTTTTACGCCAAATAATCAAGGAAGTGGAGCCGTCGCTCGTCATCACCGTCGGCACGGCGGGCGCGACATTTCCGCCAACGGGGCAAGCTGCAATCGGTGGGAAAAACTGGGAGCCCCATGGACTTGGCGACGTAATGATCACCCGGGGAGCAAAGTTCAGGCTCTCGCAAGAGTTTGCCAACGAGGCGTTTGCTCACGCCGAGTACACGTCAAACCAAAATCTGCCGACCTCTCGACTGGACTTTGCGGCAACTTTGCTGGAAAAAAACGCCAAGAAGCTTGAGGAGCCGGCGTTCGGGCCACCTAGCACCAAGTACCCCCGGGGTCAGGAAGCGTTAGTTGACGGCCATGAGAACAAGCCGAAGCTGCGGTTGGACGGCCGGGATTTTCCGGCTTTCCACCCCATCCTGACTACCGACTTCTTCGAGTTCGGAACCTCGACCAACAATCTTCAACTTCAGGGCTGTGGGGTTGAGATGGGCGATGCAGTCCTGGGAATGGTGGTGAAGGAACTGCGCGACGCCAAAGAGCACGCGCCCGACTGGCTGGTGATACGCAACGCCTCCGATCCGCAGATAAATGGTAGTCTACCCGACGGCCAGCAGGCCGATCCAGCAATGCGCCGCGCACTGAACATGCAGGCGCACTGGGCTGTCTGGTATTACGAGACCTACGGCTACTGGACGAGCGTTAACAGCGCTATTGCCGTTTGGGCAATGGTGGCCTGAAATGGACAAGATCGAAGTCCGCACGCTTCCCACCGAAGTGGAACTTATCTTGGACGTGATGCCCTGCCAGGGACTGCGCCGAACCTATGACTCGGGATCTGCACCACATCCCTGCAGTCACTTCGCCGAGTGGGGGCTACACCATAGTTTCGACTATGCGAAATCGGGCCCACCACCCGCGCCCGGCGTAACCCAGCAAGCGGTGTACCGCGGCAAGCGGCCACTACTGCCCGAGGTGCTTTCGGGCTGCCGCAAGGCGCCAATCATGTGCGTCGGTATCAATCCCAACCTGCCCAGTTGGTGGGATCACAACGCACTCAATCCGTACTTCGAGGACTATCTCCAGTACGCCCACTACTTTCGCTATCGCTCGACAGCCAAGCTGCGCATGCCAGAGGCGGCTTACCTGGCGGCTCTAGCCGGACGCCACGATGGGCCAGATGTAGCGGAGCCGCTAATGCCCGAAGGTACTGAAATCCCGGTCGAGCTACATCCGGTTACAATGTATCTAGCCTACCAATCGCTGCTCGACGGCTTAGCCGAAGCCGAAGGCTGGCCGACCGGCAAACTCGCGGTCGGCGAGGATCTGAGCTACGCCAACATGGTGGCGTGCCCATCCGCGCGCTGGACCTCACGACCTAATCCGCAGGCGCCGGACCTGCCACTGATGGGGAGCAAACGCGAACAGGGAATCGTCGCCGAGTGTTTCTATGGACGTACCCACTTCCTGCGACAGCTCTTCCAGAGCCTGCCCGCAGTGATTCTGGTATTCAGCGCCACCACCGCGCGGCCGTTCATCACCGCGCTCAAAACGCACTTCCGCCCCGAGGGCGCACCGAGCCCCGACGAAGACCTTGACGAACTGTCTCAGCGGGAAATCCGACTGGAATACGGCTGTCTGGCCGACGGCACGGTTCTTGACGCCCGCGTGCTATTTATGCCACATGCCTCGGCTAACCCGGCACAGTTCAAAGTGGCACTACCCAAGACGATCGAACAGCTTCGTCAGGAAGTGGCCACGGGCCGAATCCGCTTGCGCCCGGAGACCGGACGACTAGAGCGCCCGCGGGGCGGATGTGTGTTTTGCACTAACGAACTCTACAGGGTCGGCCCCTGTGACTATCGCACCGAACTGCGCCCCCTCGAGGCGGCTGCTGTGGGACCGCTGGAAGCGGCTGCGGCCGTACCACCCGATCCGCTGATCGAACGAGCAACCCAAGAGCGACTGCTGGCTGACTTCATGGCGCCGCCGCAGACTGGCCAGGATTTCAAAGCGCTCGATGCCGCAGCACCATCAGCGCCACCCTTGATCCTCTTCGGCAAAGTCGTGCCGATGGAGGGCGATCCAATCCAGGAAGGCGCGGTGTACCTGAAGGCTGGACTGATCGTGGTAGTGCAGGATCGCAAGGCCCCGCCCCCCCCGGGCTTCGAAGCTGCGGCAAAGATCGAGACCGCAGGGGTGCTCTTTCCCGGCCTGCTCGATCTACATAACCACCTTGCCTATAACATCCTGCCACTATGGAACGCCAACCGGCGCTTCGACAACCGCTCGCAGTGGCAAAGTCTCACCGACTACCGGCGCTTCATCTCGATCCCAATGACCATCCTGGCGAAAGAGCGCAAGGATCTCATCAAACCGATCGTCCGCTACGTCGAAGCCAAGCTGCTGATGGGGGGTGTGACTTCTGGCCAGGGCATGCACAGCCGCTTCGGCGGGTCATCGCTCTATCGTGGCATTGTGCGCAACTTCGAGGTGACAGGCGATCCTCATCTGAAGGCCGCCCTTCACCGCGTCGGAGATTTGCTCGACCAGCCCGAGGACATCGATGACTTCCGCAAGTTAATCAACTCAGGAGCGCCATTCTTCTTCCACCTCGCGGAGGGAGCGGATGCGAAAGCGCACCGCCAGTTCGAGCTGCTCGAGGCGCACGATCTGTTCTCGGAAAAGATGCTGGCGATCCACTGCGTAGGTCTTAAACGCCCGGACTTCGACCGGCTGGCCGCAGTCGGCGCCAAGGTGGTCTGGTCGCCGTTAAGTAACCTGCTCCTCTACGGCCAAACCCTGGACCTTGAGGCCGCACTGGCCTCGGGCGTCTCTCTGTCGCTAGGAAGCGATTGGACGCCGTCCGGAAGCCGCAATATCCTCCTGGAAATGAAGGTCGCTCGGCGCTTAGCCAATGCGCAGGGTGTCCGCCTGACTGATCGCGCTATCGCCGAGGGCGTCACTGTGAAGGCCGCGCAGGCGGCAGGCTGGGGCGAAAAGTTAGGCGTGCTAGCAGCAGGCCGCTACGCCGACCTGCTGGTCGTGGACGACAAGGGCGGGGATCCGTATAGCTCGCTGGTGGCTGCGACCGAGGCTAGCGTGCGCCTAGTCGTAGTGGCCGGACATGCGCGGTACGGCGACGCGGACCTGATGAATGCTGCTGGCGTCTCGCCCGCAGCGGGCGAGGCAGCTACGGTGGGCGGACGCGCCAAGCGGCTCAACCTGAACCACCCAACATCGCCGCTGAACAACATCACGCTCGATTTCGCGCGGTCGACCCTCGCGGACGAGATGTCAGATATCCAACGCGCTCGGTCCCGGGCGGCATTCTCTCCCCTGGCCGGCGAACCCGCCGAGATCGAGCTCGACCTGCAGGCCGACGACCAGTTCACAGCTTTGGCAGAGGTGACGCCAGTGGCGTCGATTAAACTCGACGCACTGACCATCGTGGACGATCCGGGATACTTCAGCCAATTAGCGACATTTGCACACCTGCCCGACTTCTTGACCGATGAAGACGGAGTCTCGCAATACTACAGCCTGCGAGGGTAGACGATATGGTTACGGTTCCGGTTAGAGTCATGGCGACTAGCGGCTCGGGCGTGAAGGCCATCGAGGCTGCTCTCCTCCGGCACGGACAATTCCAGCGGCAGGGCGCGTACCGGCTCGGTCAGCTCGAAGACTCCGACATCAAGGAGCTTGAGCGCCTGGGCCAGATTGTCGAGGTCCTCCCTAGCGCGGACCATGAATTGAAGATCGGCTGGCTGGAACCCGAGCCGACTACCACACAGCCGTCCGAAGCGCTTGGCGCCGAGGAGCCCGTGTTATATCGGAATCTCGCGAAGGAAAGCCTTGAATACTACATCGTCCAGTTCTACGGTCCGCTAAGTGATCAGCTCCAGGCCGAGATTGAAGCCGGCGGTGTGGCGCTTGGCAGTTATGTTCCCGAGTTCGCCTACAAGGTAAAGCTGACGGAGGATCAAAGGGCGGACCTAGTGCTCCGGCCTGAGCTACGCCGGATTGTGCCTTTCTCCTCTGAGCAGACGCTTCGGCGGCTGCGAGTCGTGGAGGAAATCGGAGTGGTGGGTCCGGACCAGCCGCAGGAAGAGGTCATCTTCGACATCAAATGTCACGATAATCGCGACCTACAGCAAGTGGTGGAAACCCTGAAAGCCGATACGAGAGTTGCGCGGGTAGAGGTGGGTCGCAACCGCGCCCGCCTCTGGCTCGCGGATGGGGCTGCTGAAGGAGTGGTAAAAGACACTCTGGGCAGAGTGCGGCAAATCTCGGTGGTGGAACGTTTCCACTATCCCACCGTCGACACACAGTTCGTCCGTGCGGGGCTGCACGCCCCAGCGGCCGACGCCGCCGCGCCAGGCCCGACCTTGGGCAAGGGTGAACTCATTGGCGTTGCGGACACTGGCGTCGACCGTACACACCCTGATTTCGGTATGCGCATCAAGGACGTGGTGCCCCTGGCACACGACGCCATCGGGGACGATCCGGCCGGCCACGGTACACATGTGTGCGGTATCATTGCGGGCGACGGTTCCGCGTCCGGCCACCAAATCCTCGGGATAGCGCCGGCGGCAGAGCTGTTTGTGCAAGTGCTCGCTGACGCGAACGGTCGGTTGAGCGGTATCCCGGTCGACCTGAACGATCTGTTCCAAGAAGCCTATGACAAAGGCGTCCGCATCCACAACAATTCGTGGGGGGCACTGGCAGCCGGTCTCTACACGATCGACGCCTACGAAGTGGACCAGTTCGTCCATGAGCACCCGGACTTCCTCATTGTTATTGCCGCGGGTAACGCCGGGCAGCAGTCAGGGGAAGATAGTGGGCTGGGCCGTATTGCCTTCAACTCGTTGCAATCACCGGCAACGGCCAAGAACGCGCTCTCAGTCGGAGCCTCGTGCTCACCACGTCCAGATGGCACCTTCGAAGGTATGAGGTGGCGCGACTGGGCCGGCCGTTTCCCCTTCCCTAAAGTGGCCGATGAGCCAATCTGCGGCGTACCAGACGTACTGGCGGCATTCTCCAGTCGAGGGCCTACGGACGAAAGCCGGATAAAACCCGACCTTGTAGCGCCGGGTACTGCGGTCGTCTCTGCTCGCAGCGCCGCGTCGTTGCCGACCTACCCGTATCCAGGTCTTGGCGACAAATACTGCTACATGAGCGGAACTAGCATGGCGGCACCAGCTGTATCGGCCAGCGCTGCCCTACTACGCCGCTGGTTCGTAGAGAAACGCGGCATACCCGCACCCTCAGCTGCACTTTTGAAGGCAGCCTTGATCAACGGCTGCCAATGGCTAGAGAGGGATTCAGTGATTGATGAGACCGTAGGGCGTCCGAACTTCCATCAAGGGTTTGGCCTGCTTGACCTTGACCGTGTGTTCCCCCAAAACGGTTTTGACATGGCTTTCGAGGATATATTGAATAACGATGAGAAAGCGCTAAAGGCCGACCAGCCCGAGCAAGCAGTCTGGCGGCGTCGAGTGACTTGCCGCTCGGACTCGCGGCTGTCGGTGACACTGGCTTGGACAGATCCACCGGCACACGGACTACAGCACAATCTGGACCTCATCGTGATTGATTCCACAAGGATGCCGCGCTCGGGTAACGAACACCTATCGCGGGTAGACTGGCAAAAATTTGACCGCACTAACAACGTCGAACAGGTAAGCTTCGACGCGTCTGCGGGCGTCTACGTTATACAGGTAACTGCTCAGAACACGCTGTTTGGACCACAAGGCTTCGCCATCGTCGTCACAGGCGATATCAATCCTGCATTTACCTAAGCCACCACTAGCTTTGATACAGACAGTTCCTTGTACGGCCTTGCTTCAGTCGCTCATGCGGCACGAGATCTGGGCAGGTAATTTTCAGCGTATTTCTGAAACACCACACTAGGGAAAACCCTTATGACGTGGTCTTGCCAAGACGCAGCCAGGTAGGAATCTTTGTCTTGGGTGCCACTCCACGCTCGGCCGCTCCCCCACGGAGGTACACTGAAGTCCAGTGTAAGCCACCTCGACAGCTGTCAGAAATCGCCGATCTCGATCGCGCATTCTGATGAGGGTATCGAAGGGTATTTCTGGGGGTACATTTCTGCTTCCATCAAGCAAAAATGCCGCCCCAGAGCCCTGTCCAAATGTTCTTCGGGGATCCGGATAGTCTGTAAGAGCTTTCTGGAGCGCCCCGAAAACCCGCAGTGGCAAGCACGGTGATTTGAAAGGCAGTTGTGCTGAAGGCCACGTATCAAGGACGTCAAGACCCAATGAAAAGCCGTGCATCCCCTTGCATGACTGCCGCAATTTTTATAGCATGCCGGCCGCAGAATAATGGCACTAAGCCATAACTGGCTATAGCCTCAGCCGCACACCACTCGCGGCCACCGATCGTGCAAAGGTTAGCAATGACGCAGGACCTCGTTTTACAAGCGCTCAGGGAGGCGCTGCTGACCGCTGCCATGGTGGCCGCGCCGTTGCTACTGGCGGTGCTGATCGTCGGCCTGCTTATCAGCATTCTCCAAGTCGCCACACAGATCCAAGAAATGACCCTGACTTTCGTCCCCAAGCTGATCGTCAGTGTGATCATGCTGCTGGTCTTCGGTGGTTGGATGCTGAGCCTGCTCAAACAATTCGCCCTGAGCGCCATCACCCGCGCCGCCACCCTATAGGCTACGCCTTCCCAAGCAATATGGACGTTGCTAAATCGTGTCGAGCACCTTCTTCGTCAATGCACTGCTGCTTTCCGTCCGGCTGCTGCCGCTGATGGTGGCCTCACCGATCCTGTTTTTTGCACGCATTCCATTAACCATTCGAGTGCTCCTGGGCCTAGCCCTGGCAGCGGTGATCGCCAGCCCACTCTCGACAGGACCGGTGCCACGGGTCACCGTGCCGATGCTGGCGGGCGAATTGCTGCTGGGTGTGGTCATGGCCTTTGCCTTCCATGCTGCCCATGCCGCGCTGGACCTGGCCGGCAAGCTGATTGACACCCAGGTCGGCCTGAATGCCGCCGGGGTCTTCGATCCGGGTACCACCGGTATGAGCGGGATGGTCTCGGAACTGTTGACCCTGACCCTGGCCGTGCTGTTCGTCAATCTCGACCTGCACCATGACCTGTTGCGGGTGTTCAGCGCCCTGCTCGCCGCTGTGCCACCCGGCTCGGTATCGGCGGGCTTGCTCGATATTTCGCTGACCGGCATCCTGACCCGCCAATTCCTGCTTGCCTTCATGCTGGTCAGCCCGGTGATCGTCGGCCTATGGCTGATCGATGCTGCCTTCGCCTTCCTGTCGCGCTCCATGCCCCAGGCCAACGTGTACTTCCTGGCCCTGCCGGTGAAGTTAGGCATGGGCATGCTCCTGGTCATGCTGGCTCTGCCAATGATCGTTCAACGCATGCCCCAATTGCTCGAGCAGGCACTACGCTTTGCCTTCGTCCCTGGAGCGAGCGCATGAGTGGCGGCGACCAGCAGGAAAAAAGCGAACAGGCCACGCCTTTCAAGCTCGACGAGGCGCGCAAGCAAGGCCAGGTCGCACGCAGTCCGGAACTGCTCTCGTTCACGATGTTGCTGAGTTTCCTGCTGATACTCTCGGCCAGCGTCCGCGAGCTGTGCGGCGTGCTTGCCGCTCACAGTCATTGGTGGCTGGGCAACGCCGCCGGCCTCGGCACGGCGTGGGGCAACCTGACCGCCCAGGGTAGCCACAGCTTACGCCAGGTGCTTGATGCGCTGATGCCGCTACTGGGGACACTGGTGCTGGTGGCGATTCTGACCAACCTGGTCTTCAATGGCCCGGTGTTTTCCCTAGCCCCGATCAAACCCGACTTCAAGCGCCTGCACCCGGTTCGCGGGCTCAAGCGTGTGTTCTCCCGACGCATGCTGGTTGAACTATTCAAAGTCCTGGCCAAAGGCATGCTGTTCACCTTGGTCCTGTACTACCTGTTCCGCGGCCTGCTGCCAGGTCTGCTCGACCTGGCCGCCCTTGCGCCGCTGGCGCTGCCGCTGGCCATCCACGGCCTTTTGCTGCAGGTGGGCTTTGCTGCCCTGATGGTGATGGCGGCAGCGATGCTCTTCGACATCTGGTACTCGCGTCGCGACTTCGCCCGTCAGATGCGCATGAGCCGCCGCGAGGTCAGGGACGAACACCGTCGCCGCGAAGGTGACCCAGAGATCCGTTCGCGCCGCCGCCAATCCCAGCAGGAGCTGCTGCAGAAGGCCGCTGCACTGGGCAAGGTGAAGGACGCCGATGTGATTGTCGTCAACCCGACCCGATACGCCGTCGCTCTGCAATACCGTCCGCAAAGCATGCGCGCACCGGTGGTCGTGGCCATGGGCCGAGGCTTGCTGGCCCGACGTATACGCGGCCTGGCACGCAAGCACCACGTGCCAGTGCTGCGTCGCCCCGCCCTTGCTCGCAGCCTGCACGCCCTGGCCCGGCTTGATGCGGCCATTCCCGAGATTACGCAGACTGAAGTGGCCCAGGTGTACCGCTGGATCATTTCGCTGCCCGGCAACAAGGTCATCACCCCATGAAAGCACTCTGGTCCCGATTCATGACAGAAGGCAGCGACCTGCTGCTGGCGATCGCAGTGATCGGCATCCTGCTGGTGCTGTTCACCCCGATTCCTACGGTGCTGCTCGACCTGCTGCTTTTGACCAACTTCGCCGTCGCACTGCTGGTCCTGCTGGTGACCTTCGACACTGACAAGCCGCTGAGCTTTTCCACCTTTCCGTCACTGCTGCTGATGACCACCCTGTTTCGCCTCTCGTTGAACATCGCCGCGACCCGCCTGATCCTCACCGATGGCGATGCTGGCAAAGTCATTGGCGCCATTGGCAGCCATGTAGTAGGCGGTAATTATGTGATCGGCTTTGTGGTGTTCCTGATCCTCGTGGTGGTGCAGTACGTGGTGGTCACCAGCGGTGCGCAGCGGGTCGCCGAAGTGGCCGCGCGCTTTACCCTTGACTCGCTGCCAGGCAAGCAGATGAGCATCGACGCCGACCTCAACATGGGCCTGATCGATCAGGATGAAGCGAAGAAGCGCCGCGCCCAGCTGGAGCGAGAATCGAACTTCTACGGGGCGATGGACGGGGCCTCGAAGTTCGTCAAGGGCGATGCAGTGGCGGGGATCATCATCATCGCCATCAATATCATCGGCGGCCTCTCGGTGGGCCTGCTGCAAAAAGGCATGAGCTGGGGTGATGCCCTGCACCACTACACGTTGCTGACCGTAGGTGACGGCATCGTCACCCAGATCCCGTCGCTGATCATTGCCGTGGGCGCCGGTATCATCATTACCCGCGCCGCCACCGACGCACGCCTTGGTCAGGAGCTGGGCCGCCAGGTTTCGGCCTATCCGAAGATGCTGCTGGTGGTGGCTCTGGTTACCTTGTTCCTGATGATGATGCCGGGCCTACCGGTGCTGCCGCTGCTGCTGCTGTGCCTGGTATTCTCCGCTGCCGCCTGGTTCGCCTGGCGCAAGCAACGCCGGATCATGGACGAGACCGGCAGCGAAGGCCGCAGTGTCGAGAGCGAGGCCGAGGACAGCAACGGCGAAGATATCTATGCCTTGATGATCAGCCAGCCTTTCGAGCTGCGCCTGAGTGCCGACCTCGCCAGCCATGCGCTGTCGGGCAGTAGCACCCTGCGCCTGCGCATTGAAAATCTGCGCAAGCAGTTTGCCCGCGACTACGGTTTCGCCCTGCCGCAACTTCACGCACACCTGGAAAAGAAACTCGGCCCTGGCAGCTATCAGGTTTGCATCCAGGGCGCGGCCATCGCCAATGGCGAGCTGGCTTTCGACAAGCTGTTGGCGATCAATCCGGGCAACGCCACCCTGGTTCTCGAAGGTCAAGCCACCCGCGAACCTACCTATGGCCTTGCAGCTCTATGGATCGACCCGGCGCAGCGTAACCAGGCACGCATTGCCGGGCATACCCTGGTGGAGCCGGACACGGTGCTTCTCACCCACCTCTCGGAACTGGCCCGCCGCTATGCCCCAGATTTTCTCACCCGGGCTGAAACCGAGCGCCTGGTGGCGAAGAAACGCGACGCCTTGGGCAGCCTGGTCGACGAGCTGATCCCGCAGGTGCTGAGCTATTCGGACATCCAGCGCGTACTGCAACTGTTGCTGCGCGAGCAAGTCCCCATCCGCAATCTGGAAACCATCCTCGAAGTACTGGTGGACGTCGGTCGCACCCAGAAGAACGCCGAAGACCTCGCCGAGAAGGTCCGTGAACGCCTGGGCGCAGCGCTGTACGAGCGCTTGCTGGACAAGAACGGCGAACTCAACGTGCTGACCCTCGCCCCGCAACTGGAAGGCCACATGCTCACCGCCGCTCGCCCCCGCGATGGCCTGCAGGGCGCACTGCTGCCGGCGCGGGAGCTGGAGCAATTCGTAGGCAACCTGGCGCGCGAGGCCGAGCGACAGCTCAGTGCCAACAAACAGCCTGTGTTGCTGTGCGCCGCCCCCTTGCGCCGCGTGCTGCGTGCCTTCGTCGCCCGCGCGGTACCACACTTGGCCGTGCTTTCGGTCAATGAGGTCGGCCAACATGCTCGGGTGGTCTCTGCCGGCATGATCGAACTGACCGACTTCCCTCGCCAGGAGACCCAATGAGCGACCTCATCCTGCAACTGGCCGGCGTGATCCAGCGTGACATCGACAGCCTCAAGGGGGTTTCGCAGAACATCGCCAACGCCAACACACCCGGCTACCGCGCCAGCCGCACCTTCAGCGTGCTCGCCCCAGCAGACCTGGGTACCGGCACCAGCCATGACCTGGAGGCCATCGAAAGCCTCACCAGCTTCAACCTGCAAGGCGGCGCCCTGCAGCAGACCGGCACCGCCACCGACCTGGCCTTGACCGGCGACGCCTGGTTCGCCGTGCAGGATGTGCAGGGCACCCTCCTGACCCGTGACGGCCGCTTCCATGTCGACAGCGCCGGCTACCTGGTCAACGCCAGTGGCCTTCGCGTGCTCGGCAATGGCAGCCCGCTGCAGGTGGACAACGGCGTGCTCAAGATCGACAGCCGTGGCGAGGTGTTGATCGACGACCAGCCGGTGACGCGCCTGGACCTGTTCCGGGTCAACGACCTGGCACGCCTCACCTCCCTCGGCGGAGGGCTGTACCAATACGTCGGGCGCCTGACCCCGGCACAAGATTACGTGGTTCACCAAGGGGTGCAGGAGCGCTCCAACGTCGACCTGGGCAATGACATGGTGAAAATCATGGAAATCTCCCGCCATGTGGAAAGCATGCAGCGCGCCCTCTCGGCGTACGACAGCCTGCTCGATACCGGCATCAACCAATTGGGCAAGGATTGAGAAGCAAGACATGATCGACGCATTGAGCATCGCCAGCTCCGGTCTCACCGCGAACCAGAACTGGATCGACACCATCTCCAGTAACGTCGCCAATATGCAGACCCTAGGCTACAAACGCAGCCAGGTCGAGTTCCACGACCGGGTGCGGGAAGTTGTGGTGCGCGACGAAACGGGCGCGAACGGCGAGATCCTTACCACCGGCGCGGGTATCCAGGCAGCCCAGCCAATGCAGGTGTTCAGCCTCGGCACCCTGCGTCAGAGTGGCAACGAGCTGGACCTGGCGATCCAGGGCGATGGCTTCTTCGAAGTGGCCCTGCCCACCGGTGAAGTGGCCTACACCCGCGCCGGGCGCTTCCACCTCGACAGCAACGGCCAGCTTGCCCTGAGCAGCGGCCAAGTGCTGACATCCGACCTGCGCGTGCCACCGGATGCCAGCAAGCTGGTGATCGACCAGGCCGGCCAAGTCCAGGCGACCCTCACCGAGACCGGCGAAGTCATCACCATCGGCCAGGTACAACTGGCACGCTTCGCCAGTGCCGGCAGCCTGGCCAGACTCAGCGACGGCCTGTACCGCCCTACCGCTGCCAGCGGGGAGGCACTGTATGCCGAGCCCGGCCGCGATGGGCTGGGCTCACTGCTGCAAGGCTATGTAGAGATGTCCAACGTCAACCTGATCGACGAGATGTCCAGCCTGGTCCTGGCCCAGCGTGCCTACCAGATGAACGCACGGTTGCTGCAGGCCAGCGACCAGATCCTGGAAACCATCAACAATCTGCGGCGCTGAACCATGACACCGCGGCAATTGGTCCTGCTTGCAATGCTTTTGAGCCCGCCCACCTGGGCCTGCGACACAGACGGCGAACAACGCCTGCTGGAACGCATTGATATCCAGGCCCGCGAAGGCTTGGCGCTCGACGGCGTACAACTGGAACTGACGCCGATCGGTGCACTGCCGGCATTGGTTGCACCCAGCGTACGACTACTCGGGCAGAGCCTGCGAAGCCGCCTGGCCGTGGAGCTCAAAGGTGTGCCCTGCGACGGCGGTCCGGCCCAGACTCAAACCCTCTGGTTCAAAGCCCGAGCCTGGCACGACGCCTGGGTGTACGGCCGCGCCGGGCGCGCCGAACAGGCCCTGGCCGACGCCGAGCCGCGTCGCGAGCGCATCGACGTCGCTGCCCTGCAGTTGCGTCCCGACGACCTGGCGCAGCAGATCGACGGTCTCTGGCTGAACCAGGCCACCCGCGCCGGCGCGCCGGTGCTCAAGCGCCAGGTCCAGCCCGAGCCGCTGGTGCAGCGCAATGCCGTGGTCGATGTGGTGGTACAGGCTCCGGGCCTGCGTTTGCAGACACAGGGCAAGGTCATGCGCCAAGGCCTGCTGGGCGACCGGGTACCGGTGTTGGTGGACGGGGCCGAGTCGAGCCTGATGGCGGTGGTCAGCGGAAAAGGAGAGGTACATGTGGAACATTAAAGCCGTAACCTGCGGCCTGGCATGGCTGTGCCTGCCGCTGCTGGCCGACGCCCAGAGCCTGATTGATCCGGACGGCTACCGAGCACTGACCGGCGACCGCCGTGGCTACCATATCGGTGAAATGCTCACCGTGCTGGTGGTCGAGTCGACCAATGCGCAAAGCGCCGCCGGTACCGGCGCCGATAGCTCGACCAGCATCTCCGGCACTACCGGGGTAAACAGCCATTCGAGCAAGGCCTCCCTCGGCCTGCAGGGCGATACCAGCGGCGCCGGCCAGACCCGCCGCAGCGGCCAGGTGCGCACCAATGTCTCGGTGCGCATCATCGACAAGCTGCCCGAAGGCCTGTTGCGGGTCAGCGGCGAGCAGATGGTCACGGTCAACGACGAGAAGCAGCAGATCCGCATCAGCGGCCTGGTCCGTCCGGATGACATCAATTACAACAACACGGTCTTTTCCTATCGCCTGGCGGATGCGCAGATCGACATCCTCGGCGACGGTGTGGTGGCCGATTCGCAGAAGCAGAACATCGTATTTCGGGTCCTGAAATGGTTGCGCATCCTATGAAATCGATAACGGCGCTGGTCGCTGCCTTGCTCCTGGGCGTGACTGCCAGTCAGGCCCAGGCCGAAGTGCGCATCAAGGAACTCACGAGGATCCAGGGGGTGCGCGACTACTCGGTGATCGGCTATGGCCTGGTGGTAGGCCTGGCCGGCAGCGGCGACAGCGAGCGCAACCGGGCGACCCGCCAGGCGCTGGTCAACACACTGAAAAACTTCAACGTCAACGTCGCCGACAGTGACCTGAACGCCCGCAACACCGCGGCGGTAATGATCACCGGTACCCTCCGCTCGTTCGCCGAGACCGGGGACAAGATCGATGTCGAGGTATCGTCCCTGGGCGACTCGCGCAGCCTGCTCGGTGGCACCCTGCTGATGACGCCGCTGTACGGCCCGGATGAAAAGCTCTACGCCCTGGCCCAGGGCCCGGTGTCGGTGGGCGGCTTTGCCTTCGAGGCGAATGCCAACTCGGTGCAGAAGAACCACCCTACGGTGGGTCGCATTCCCCGTGGCGCAAGCATCGAGCGCTCGGCCTTCAGCGAGCAAGACGGCACGCCGAGCAACCTGGTGCTGGTCCTCAACGACCCGGACTACACCACCGCCCAACGCATCGCCGACACCCTCACCACTCAGGGTAGGCTGTCCGGCGTGCGTGTGGCCCATGCAGCCAGGGTTGAGATCCCGGTGCTGCCCGGAACCACCCTGCCGCGCCTGATTTCTCGCATCGAAAACCTTTCGGTCAACCCGGACTATGCAGCACGGGTCGTGGTCAACGAGCGCACCGGCACGGTAGTCGCCGGGGCCAATGTCCGCATCGGAGAAGTCAACATTTCCCAGGGCAACCTGAACGTGGTGATCAGCACCAAATACCAGGTCTCGCAGCCGGTGGCGCTGATCCGTCCGGGAGCCAACGTCAGCAGCGTGGTGGTCCCGGATACCGAAATCGATGTACACGAAGCACAGTACCCGCCGGTGCAACTGGCCGAGGGCGCCAAGGTCGGCGACCTGGTCCAGGCGCTGAACCGGATCAAGCTGAGCACCCGCGAGATCATCACTGTATTGCAAGCCATCAAGCAGGCCGGCGCGTTGCATGCCGAGCTGATCATTCAATAAGGAATCCAGATGTCAGCGGATATGGGCCTGGCAGTGGACGCCGTGCGTCTTGCCATGAATCTCGAACAACTGCGCGCCCGGACGGCGGCGCGAAACATTGCCATGGTCAACGTGCCCGGCGCACCGGCCATGCGCGTCGATGTCGCCGGGGCCCTTGCCGCCGCGCGCGGCAGCCGGCATGACGACAATCTGTTTGCACAGAACCTCGAAGCCCTGGCCCGCCAGGACCTCGACGTCTATTTGCGCGACATCCCCACCAGCACCCCGCTGGCGCTGGACAGCGAAGTGGCTGAAATGTCCGCCGCCAGCGGCCGCTACCAGGCCCTGGCCGAAGGTGTGTCGCGCCAGTTCGGCCTGATGCAGCTGGCGATCAAGGGGGGACGTTGAGCATGCCTCTGGACAATATCAATGAAGTGATTCGCGGCAGCCTGGCCTACGAGCGCACCCGCGCCGAAGTGGCCGGCTATAACCTGGCGATCGCCAACGTGGCCATCCGTCCCGGCGAGGCCTCGCCGTTGCTGCGGGTCACACCACCGACACTGTTCGCCGAGCAGATTGGCCTCGGCGCACCCGCGGTGCAGGCCCAGGCGGGCAACGACACGCGGGTCGAACAGGACCCCGACCACCCCCTGGCCGACCGCGACGGCATGGTCCATTACCCGCGCCTGGAGCCGGCCATGGAGATGGCCACGCTGGTCTCGGCGACCCGTGCCTATGAAGCCAATATCCGCGCCTACAACACCCTGCGGGCGATGAACCTGAAAGCCTTCGAAATCGGAAAGTGACATGACCAGCGCGATCAACCCCATCGAGTGGCTACCAGAAGCCGGCGCTCCCGTTGCGCCTTTGGGCGCCAGTGCCCAGAGCGCCGCCAGCGATTTCACCGGCCTGCTCAAGTCCGGAGCCACCGCCCTGAGTGAACAGGCCGGCCAGGCCAGCGAGCTGCTCTCGGCCTATGCCGTGGGCGAGAATGTCTCGCCCCATGAACTGGTCATGGCCATGGAGCAGGCGAAGTTGTCCCTGCAATTGGCCGTGGAAGTACGAAACCGTCTGGTAGATGCCTACCAGGAACTGACCCGGTTGCAGATCTGAATCATGGAAAATACCACCCCGTCTTCTCCATTCGCCGGCCGTTCCGGGCTGTTCTTCGCCGGCCTGGCGGTCATCGTCCTGCTCTTCGGTGCAGCGCTCTGGTGGCTGACCCGGTCGACCTGGGAGGCTCTGTACAAGGATGCCGGTGAAGCCAATCAGGCAGCTATCCTTGCCACCCTTGGCCAATGGCAATTGCCCTACCGGATCCGCGAAGGCGTGATTGAAGTGCCCGATGAAACCGTAGCGGCTGCCCGCATGCACCTGGCCGACGCTGGTGTGCCGGGCCGTGGCAGCGTCGGCTTCGAGCTGTTCGACCAGGCCGACTACGGCATGTCCGAGTTCAGCCAGAAGATCAATTACCAGCGTGCCCTGGAAGGCGAACTTGCGCGAACCATGATGGGCACCGCCGAAGTGCAGCACGCCCGGGTCCACCTGACCTTCAAGAAAGGCGGCCTGTACCGCCAGGCCGAAGAGCCGGCCAAGGCCTCGGTGGTTGTGCGGCTGCGCCCCGACGCCGTGCTCGATAGCCAACGCGTGCGCGGCATTCAGCAATTGGTAGCCTCGGCGGTGGAAGGCATGAGTGCCGAGCGCGTGGTCGTGCTGAACGAAAACGGCCAGTTGCTCAGCAACGACGACGGCAGCGCTGTGCAACCGGAGCACTTGCGCATCACCGTCCAGCTCGAACAGGACCTGCAGCACAAGGCGGAAACCCTGCTTACCCGCTCCCTGGGATATAACGCCGCCGAGGTCTCGGTGCGCGTGCAATTGAACTTCGACCGGGTCAAGTCGGTACGCGAGCTGCCCATGGGCGGCGGCGAGGATACGCTGCAACGCTCGCGGGAAGTCACCTCCAGTGAAAGCAGCAGTGGTAGCAGCGACAGCAAGCGCCGCCAGAGCACCCGGGAAAGCGACTTCATGGTGGGTAAGGAGCGCGCGGAGATCGAGCATGCCGCTGGGCGCATCGAGCGGATCAGCGCCGGTGTGGTATTGGCCGCGCCGCAGAGCGAAGCCGGCTTGAAGCAAATGCGCAATCTACTGGAGGCCACCCTGGGCCTGGACATGACGCGCGGTGATCAGTTGGCAATCGCCTATCTGCCGCGTTCGCCGGCCGCCACTGCACCGCCTGCCGCCGTCACGCCTGCGGTACAGACTACCCCTGCCGTCGTAGTGGACAGCGAGCCTGCCATCGTCACCCAGGCGGAAACGCCCTGGCTGCGTTGGGCCGTCTCGGCCGGTACCGGCATGCTTTCCGTGCTGTTGCTGAGCCTGTGGCTGAGTGCACGCAAGCGCGCTCGTCGTTCTCTGGCAGTGGCTCAGCCGCGCCTGTCTTCGGTGGAGCGAGAGCAATTACTGGTCGACCTGCGCCGCTGGCTGGCAGAGGTCCGTTAAGCCCATGAATCCGTCTCCCTTGCGTAAATTGGCAATCCGCCTGGCCTGCATCCATGCCGAGGACCGCGACTGGATCCTCGCCCAGCTCGCTGGCGATGAGGCCCGTCGGGTCAACGAGCTGTTGCAGGAAATCGAAACCTTGGGCCTGGCCAGCGATCCATCGGTGGTCAATGCAGTGATGAGTGAGGTCGCCAGCCAGGGCGCCATGCGACCTGTGCTCGACAGTGACAACCAGGCCTGGCTGACGCTGCTGACCCGCGCCGAACATCCGCTGTGGGCCGCGCTGGTCCTGCAACTGCACAGCAAGGATAAGCGCCGCAAGCTGATCGAGACCCTGCCCGACGTTGCGGCCGTGCGCCGCTGGGACACGGCCTTCGCCACCCAACCGGTGCCGCCGGCGCTGGCCCGTTGCGTCAGCCAGTATCTGCAAGCCAAGGGGCCCACCCATGACTGAGCATGAACCTCGGGTCGGCACCATCCTGCGCCAACCTGGCCAGCGCGGCGCCGGCCGTCGCCTGCCCGGACCACATACAACGGAGTTGCTCCAAGCGCAGGTAGAGGAAAACCCTGGGCAGACCCTCGCCGGCCTGCGCCAAGCCTTTGCCGCCGAACTGGCGCAGCTGGAGGAGCAGGCCCGTCAGCGGGGCCTGGCAGCAGCCCGTGAGGAAGGTGCCAAGGCCCTTGCACAGAGCCAGCAACGCCAGAGCCGGGAGTGGTTGGAAAAGCAAGCTACCCTCGACTCATCGCTGGCTCAGCAGAGCCGGCAACTGGCCGACCTGACCCACGCCCTGCAGCATCAACGGGAAACCTTGCTCCAGGCCATGGAGCCAGTGGTCGCGCGCCTGGGCCTGGCCGTGGCGACACGCCTGCTCGGCCAGCAGGCTGACAACGGGTCGCTGGTAGCCGCCCTGGCTGCCCAGGCCATCGACGAATACCGCTTGAAGGAGCCGCTTCGCATTCGCGTCAGCAGTGCCGATCACGCCCGACTGCGCAGCCTGTTCGAAGACGAACAGGCCCTGGCGGCTTACCAGCTCGATCCTGCGGCCAAGGTCGGCGCCTGCCTGATCGAACATGGCCTGGGCCGCCTGGATGCCGGGCTCGACACACAAATGGCCGCATTGCGCCAGGCCCTGCTAGGAGACGACCGTGTGGCAACAGGTTGAGCGCCGCCTGACAGCACGTCTGGCCGCCGCTCGACCGTGCCAGCGCAGCGGTCGCCTGACTGCGGTTCGTGGCATGGTCCTGGAAGCTTCGGGGCTGGATGTGCGCCTGGGCGAACTGGTCGATATCCATCCTGTCCAGGGCAGCAATGTCCTGCCTGCGGAAGTGGTCGGCCTGCATGGCGAACATGCCTTGCTGATGCCCTATGGACCGGTGGATGGCCTGAGCCTGGCCAGCGAGGTCTTGCCTCTTGGCGAAGCCTGGAGCGTACCGGTCGGCGCGGGCCTGCTCGGCCGGGTGCTGGATGCCACCTGCCAGCCCCTTGATGACCGGCCACTACCGGACGATCTGCAGCGCATGCCGCGTCTTGTCGCCCCGATCAATCCGCTGCACCGCGCGCCCATCGACCAACCCCTGGTTACCGGCGTCAAGGCAGTGGACCTGTTCACCCCTCTTGGCCGCGGTCAGCGCATGGGCATCTTCGCCGGTAGCGGCGTGGGTAAAAGCACCCTGCTGGGCATGATGAGCCAGCACACCGAGGCCGAAGTGATCGTGATCGCCCTGATCGGCGAGCGCGGCCGCGAAGTCGGCGACTTCATTCGTGACAGCCTTGGCCCCGAAGGTTTGAAGAAAGCCGTGGTCATCGCTGCCGCTGCCGAGCAGCCGGCAGTGCTGCGGCGCCAGGCGGCCTACACTGCCACCACCATCGCCGAATGGTTCCGCGCCCAAGGCAAGCAGGTGCTGCTGATCATGGACTCGGTCACCCGCTTCGCCCTGGCCCAGCGGGAAATCGGCCTGGCCACTGGCGAACCCATGGGCAGCCGTGGCTACCCGCCGTCGGTACTCGCCCTGCTGCCGCCCCTGATGGAGCGCGCCGGCAACCTGCATGGTCAGGGCTCGATCACCGGGGTGTACACGGTGCTGGTGGAAGGCGACGATATGAACGAGCCGGTAGCGGACCATATGCGCGCCATTCTCGACGGCCATATCGTTCTCGATCGCAGCATCGCCGCTCGCGGGCAATGGCCGGCAATCGATGTGCTGAACAGCATCAGCCGCCTGGCGGGCGCCCTGCGCAGCCAGCAACAGAAACAGGCGGTCGAGTGCGTACGCAGCGCCATGGGCGTCTATCGCAACAGCGAGACCCTGATCGAGCTGGGCGCCTATGAGAAAGGCGCCCAGCGCCTGATCGATCTGATGATCGAGCTCAAGCCCGAGCTCGACGCACTGCTGGCCCAGGCCCCGGGTGAATGTTGCGAGCCGGAGAAGACCTGGCAGACCTTGCAGCGCCTGGCCCAACAGCTGAACCGGGGCGCCCCCCATGCCAGCTGACACACACGATCTGCGCCAACTGCGCGGCATCCTGCGTCTGCGGACAATGCGCCGAGAACAGGCTGAAGGTATTCATCAACGCAGCCGCGAGGCCTTGGGCCAGATGAGTCGCTTGCTGGAGCAGGCACTGCAACTGCAGCGCGCCGCCCTCGTTCACCTTGGTCAGTGCCACAGTGCCGGGACCGTGCTGGACCCAGCGCAGCATGAACAGCGCCTGCTGGCGCAGCAGGCCGGGCAATTACTCATCGATGAGCGTCGCGATGCCGTGACGAAGGCCATCGCCACACAGGAACAGGCGCTGACCGACCTGTTGGCAGCCAAGGTCGCCGAGGATGTCGCGGTGAAGGCCTGCGAGCGCATGGCTGGCGTGGTGCGCCAGGAAACCGAGCAACGCGAAAGGCTGGACATCTTCGACAGCTGGCAACCACGGGAGCCGTTTCATGGACTTTAAGGTCTCGGTTTCGCTCTGGAACCAACCTCAGAACCCGAGCATGCCAGCCACAACGCCGGCCTCGGGCGACAGCGACTTCAGACAACGCCTGGGCCTCGACCAGCAGTCCACGCCTCGGCAGGACGATGCGGGCCAAGCGCCAGACGGCCAGGACGCAACGCCGCTGGCGGATCAGTCGTTTGTTCAGACACCGCTACGGGATGCAAGCATGCCTGGGCACCCGATCACACCGGTTAGGGTCGACCCCGCTGTCGGCCTGGAGCTTTATGCACTTGGCCTGCAGGCGGGCACACGACTGTCCCATATGCCTGCCGGGTTACTGGCCAGCGCCGAGGCGGCGTACCGCGCCAATGGCTTCGATGCGGCGGCGGACGCTGCCGAGCCGCAACTGCAGGTGCCCAAGACCGCGGCATCCGCCCCCATTATCTGCACACCTGGCCGCAACCAGGCCGCAATGACACCGCCCCCCCAGGTTTCGGCCGCTGGCGATGAACCCGTGACCCGCCTGAACGAAGGACTACGTGCTTGGCACAGCCTCCACTGGCCACAACGCAACTACCTGCTGCTGCCTCGCAGCGATGGCGTGGAACTGTTGATCCGCGACCATCACCTGGATGCACAGGAGCAGGCCACACTACTCGGCGAACTGCTGCGGCGCCTGCCCGGTAGTGGCGTCGACGCGCAACGGATCTGGATCAACGGACACCCCGTCTGGCAGCGGAAAAACCTCTCACGCCTGCAAGGAAATGCCTGAAATGGCCATCGATGCAATCGGCAATGCCCTGAACTCCACCACCTCCGAACTGAGCCAGAGCCGCCTGGGGCAGGAGGACTTCATCAAGCTGTTCCTCACCGAACTGACCTTCCAGGACCCGCTGGAACCGATCAACAACCGCGAATTCCTGGCGCAGATGGCGCAGTTCGCCAACCTCGAGCAGACCCGGGTAACCAACGAGAACACTGAGAACCTGGTGGCCATGAACGCCACCGCGCAGTCGCTTGGCCTGCTCGGCCGCCAGGTCGAGATCAGCACGGAATCCGGCGAATCGGTGATCGGCTCGGTCTCGGCGATTTCCTTCTCGCTATCCGGACCGGTGCTCAGCATCAAGGACAGCAACGGCAACGTGCTGCCGGATGTGCGCATGGCCCAGGTCAAACTGGTGCGAATCTAAGGAGGCGTGATGCTGCAAGCATTCTTCAATGGCCTGAGCGGCCTGCTGGCGTTCTCCAAAGGCCTGGACAACGTCTCCAACAACGTGTCGAACATGAACACCCCGGCCTATCGCGGCAGCGATACCTTCTTTCGCAGCGTCAACGGCCAGGACGGCCAGGGCCTGGGCGCCGGCATCACCGGTACCCAGGTGCGGACCAAAGCCGGCGACACCCGGCAGACCGGCAACGACACCAATGCGGCGATCACCGGCGCTGGCTACTTCGTGCTGCACGATAGCCACCAGCAGCTGTTCTATACCCGTGCCGGGCAGTTCGAGATCGACAAGGACGGCTACCTGGTGGACTCCGTCAGCCAATTCCGCGTACAGGGCGTCGATGCCTCGGGCAACCGAGGCGATATCAACATCAACGAGCGCCGCTCCCTGCCGCCAACCGCCACCACCAAGGTCGAGATGATTGGCACCCTGGCACGCAGCGGTACCTCCGAAGCGACCCACCAGATCAAGGATATCGTGGTTTACGATGCCTCCGGCTCGAGCCAGAAGCTAACCCTGAAGTTCACCCCGCAAACCACCTCGGTCTCCAGCAACAGCTGGCAGGTGGATGTCAGCAATGCTCAGGGCACACTGCTGACCAGCGGCAGCATCGCCTTCGGCATCGATGGCAGCCCGCAGGTCGGCCATAACACCCTTAGCGTGCCGCTGGCCACCAACGGCAGCAGCCAGGCCATCGTACTCGACTTCGGTACGCCGGGCAGCTACAACCTGGCCTCCCAGGTCGCTAGCGGGCCGAGCCACACCCTCACCGCCAAGGTGGTGGACGGCAGTGCCGTGTCCGGCCTGAGCACCTATGCCTTCGATGAAAAAGGCGTGATGAAACTGACCTACGCCAGCGGCGAAAAGCGGGACGGCAGCCAGCTGGTGCTGGCCAACTTCGACGACAGCGCGGCGCTGATCGTCGGGGAAAAATCCCTGTACCGCAGCCCTGAATACATGCGCCCGCAATTCGGCCGCGCCACCGAAGGCCACTTCGGGCGCATCCAGGGCGGTTACCTGGAGCTGTCCAACGTCGACCTGGCCCAGGAATTCGGCGACATCCTGATCATCCAGCGCGGCTACCAGGCCAGTTCGCGAGTGATGACCGTCTCCAACGAAATGATCGAACAACTCTACAACGGCACCCGCGGAGGCTGAAGCATGAGATTTCTGGGGTTTCTCGGCGCAAGTCGCCTGAACATGGCGCGCCAGCTGCTACCGGCGCAGGTTGATGAATGGCGCAAGCAATGGTGCCTCGGCGACGGCGAGCACTGGACGATCCACTGCGATGGCGAACAGGTGCTGGCCAGCCATGAACAGGCACTTGGCCTGGCCTGGCAGCGAGCGCAATGTCCCCGCGGCGCGATGTATGTAGCTGGCCTGCAAGCCGATAGCTGGACCCGCGCGGTATTCGCCGCCCAGGCCGCGAAGGTGCCGGACGACGCCAGTGCCCGCCATGTGCTGGAGCAAGCGCGCCTGGCCTTGGTCAACGCGTTGCTCCAGGGGCTTGGCCAGGAGCCAGTCGCCAGCCTGGACAATGAAGCCCCGCAAGCGCCCGGCGCTGCCCTCGGCTCCCGTGCACTGATGCAGATCAAGCTGGCCGATACGGCACTGTTCTGCCTGGTGGACGCCACGCTGCTGGAGCCATCCCTGCCCGCCCTGGGGAAGCCGACCGCACTGACCCAGCGCAAGGACGCTATCGGCGGCGCCAAGATCCGCCTGAGCCTGGCGCTGCCCCTGGCAGAGCTGGCCTTGGGCGATATCAACGGCCTCAACCCCGGTGATGTCCTGCTGGCCGCTGCCCGCCTCGACCAACCCCTGACTTTGAGCAGCAGCCAAGGTGCGCCCCTAGCTAAAGGCTACCTGGCCCGCCGCCAGGAATGCCTGGCGCTGCAACTGATTCCCTGAACTTGCGGAGAAAACACCATGACCACCCTTATCGATGCCATCGAACTGGAAGAACGCCAGCCCATCGACAACAGCGCGCTGGCCCCCTTGATCAAACGTGACCTGGGGCTGATCAAGCATGTCCGAGTAGAACTCAGTGTCGAGTTGGGCACCGCGGAAATGACCGTTGACGAGCTGTTCGCGCTGAAATCCGGCGATATCGTCAAGCTGCTGCAGCAGGTCAACGAGCCGGCGCGCCTGTGCCTCGATGGCAAGGCCGTGGCTCGCGGCAACCTGGTAGCCGTCGACGACAACTTCGGCCTGCAACTGACGGAAATCCTGTGAACATGGTGACGCCCGAAAGCGCAGCCGCGCCGCCTTTGCCGCTGCGTTATGACGATCCCATCTCGCTGATGCTGATCATCAAGACCTTGGCCATCACCGCCCTGCTGCTGGCTGTGGTGTACCTGGCACTGCGCTGGTACAGCCGACGCGCCAGCCTGGGTACCGCCGCGCACACCGAGCGCGCCGAGCTGCACTGCGCTGCCAGCCTGCGCCTGTCGCCACGAACCCGGGTGTTCCTGGTCAAGGCCGCCGACGAGCAAGTGCTGATCACCGAGACGCCGACCGGCACGACGGTGACCCGGCTGCCCGGCCCCGCGCCAGCGGACTGAGCGCCTGTCACGCCACTTCCCGATCACCTTCCGACCAGCGATTCGTCATGTTTAGCCGCCTCTTTCCGATTACCCTGCTCTGCCTCGTTTCCAGCCCGTGCATGGCCGCCAGCGCCAATGCCCCGTGGGACAGCTTCGCCGCGTCGTCCCTGGGCTCGCCGGTCAGCATGTTCGCCATGCTCACGCTGCTCTCGCTGCTGCCCTTCGGCATGATCGCCCTGACCACCTTCACCCGCAACATCGTGGTGCTGTCGCTGGTGCGCCACGCCCTCGGGCTACAGCAGACACCGCCGAACATCGTGCTGATTGTGCTGGCACTGTTCCTTACCCTGTTCGTCATGGCGCCGACACTGGAAAGCACCTACCAGGCCGGGGTAAAGCCGTTTCTCGCCCAGCAGCTCAGCCTCGAACAGGCCGCGCAGCAGGGCTGGGTGCCGGTGCGCGACTTCATGGTGCGCCAGACCCACGAATCCGACCTGCGCCTGATTCACGAACTGGCCAAGGCACCGCTGCCGGCCACGGTGGATGAGCTCACCCCGGTGCACCTGGTGCCGGCGTTCATGCTCAGCGAACTGAAGATCGCCTTCCAGATCGGCTTCATGATCTTCCTGCCGTTCCTGATCATCGACCTGATCGTTTCCTCGATCCTCATGTCGCTGGGCATGATCATGGTTCCGCCCATCACCCTCTCGCTGCCGCTGAAGATCATGCTGTTCCTGCTGATTGACGGCTGGGGGCTAATCACCCAGACCCTCGTGCGCAGTGTGGCCTGAGCCGTCCATGGGCAGCCTGGACATGGCCAACGACGAGGAGCGTCTGCTTTGGCAACAGTGGTTGAGCCTGCGCGACGCAGACACCCGCACGCGCCTGTTCTTCCACCACAGTGCCTGGTCGCGCACTGTCGCGGGCTATTACTACAACCGCTACCCGCACCCGCTGGCGGAATGGCACGACTACCTCAGCCTCACCTCCCAAGGTCTGCTGCAGGCCATCGACGGCTTCGACCTGCTGCGCCACGTACGCTTTCGCACCTACGCCGAGCCGTTTCTCAAGGGCGCGGTGCTCAAGGGGCTTTCCGCCTACATCAAGGACCAGCGGCCGATCGTCCGCGAGCGCCTGGAAGGCATCGGCAGCGAGCAACGCTTCGGGGTTGCCGACAGTGACTTCGAGCTGGTAGTCAACAGCGCCGTTGACCTTGCCTTTGGCTACTTCCTGGAACTGGGCGTGATCGATGAGACACCGCCAGACAACAACCCCCTCAGCGCCTACGTCCAGCAAGACAAGGACCAGAGCCTCGGCCTGCTGGTAGAGCGCCTGCCGGAGCGGGAACGGCAGATCATCGTCGGGCATTACTATCAGCAGATGAGCTTTGTGGAGCTGGCGGGATTGCTCGGGGTGGGCAAGGCGCGGGTGTCGCAGTTGCATGGGCAGGCGTTGCGGCGGATCAGGAAGCTATATGAGGAGGTTGGGGGTATGGAGTGGGAGTGGTGAGGTTTGTGGCAGGGAAGTGACGTAAAAAGCGCGCTTCTACTGATGCATCTGCCAACAAACCAGCCACTGGTAACCGACTTTCATCCAGGCAATCTGCTCAACGTACTTATGTACCTTGTCAGCTGTTGTGTGCTTGGGGAATCGAGTCCTATCCCCTGAAGTCGAATCCCGCCGGAGATTGCGTCGTCACGTAGTGTGCCAGGTAATTGTCCAGCACGGTTTCCGGATCATCGAGCAGGCGGTAATCGGCAAAGTTATCGTCCTTGACGTGATAGACCTTCCCGTCGCGCTTTTCTTCGTCAAGAAACAGGGCATCGCCCGCATCAGTCAACAGCCAGCAACGCAAATAGTGCTCGGAATTCGCCTGGATGCTTTTGACGAAATCCCTGATCACGGCCTTCTTCACCCCACGTAGCACTCGATAGCGTTCGATTGACAGACGTCCACTGTAGGAAAACGGGGTGTTGGTCCAATCAATGGACAGATAGGAATCCTCGGTCAGCATGAGAGAATTGAAATAGCGATACAGTTCCTTCCAACGGGGCGGCAGCATCGCACATTTTCTTTCGAACTCTGCCCCCTCTGCTACAAGTGTTTCCGGAATCAAATAGAAGAACAGGTTCAGTGCGCGCCCTTCAGCCGCTAGCGATGCTATCCAAGTACCCTGAAAACGCCTGCACAGCACTATCGGTACCGCGTACTCACTCTTGATCGCCGCCACTGTACGAGGAAAGGCGGCAGCAAAGCCAGGAAACATTTCATCTACGGAGGCGCCTAGTTTATCGATCATCACGCTGCTCAGCCGCTGACGCTGGGCATCACCAACATCGACTGTCCGCGTGCAGACCAGATCATACATAGTCTTATCAAGCATCAAATGCCTCCAGCGTTCAGTTTTAGGAAAGCCTGTATCTGCTTCTCGATTTTCTCCGCCAACAGCATCTGCGTATCCTGTAAATTGCGGATATATGTTGTATTCAGCCCTTGACCACGGTGAGTCTCCCATTTTAGGTTGGCGCTTTTCGAAGCATTGAGCGACTGCGGCAACGGCTGCAGATTTCCAAGCCCGACACGGTCCTGAATAATGTCAGTCATCTGTGATCGGGTGAGTCTATCGAATCCATCCATTTCAATAATCCTGCTAACCGGGAAAATATGATCAACCGCCAGCACTTGACCAGCAGATGGCGCAATGAACTTGTGTTTTTCCATCGGATCTAGGTAGCCATTGCCCTGAAACCTGTCGCTCATCGCCTTGGTGACCGTGGTAATCCGCTTGCCAAGGCTCGGGATAAAGATCCCGCCGTATACGGTACCGCGTGACATTGGAGGTGGCACGTACACCGAATTACGATAGTAGTTGGCCCCCGCCCGCACCGTCGAGCGCGCTGCATCAGTGGTCGCCCGCAAGGCCAGGCCACCGGCCAGGGTGCTGGTGAGCATGCGCAGGCCATCCTCGGCAATCTGCGCACCCTCGGTTTGCGTCAGGTAGCGATCCGCCGCGCTGGCTGTCCTGTCGAAGACACCCTGTGGGTCATTCAACACCTCGCTGCCCAGGCGGGACAAGCCTTCCAGTGCCTGGTCGCGGAGCTGTGCATCGGTCACCAACCCGGCCATTATCGCCGTGCTGTCGAGCATGTCCAGCGCCGCATTGGAGACCCCACGCACAGCGCGCAACGCCAGCATCTGCACCTGGCTGTCGGCGCCTTCTATTCGCGGACCAAGGGCAGCGCCCAACGTCGTGCGGGCTTCGCTGGACCAGTTCAGCAGGCTCTCGTAGCTGATGTCGGACGTCTCCGGTATTGAACCCTCGACGATGTCGTCCGCGCCAGCCGCGAACCAGGGATAATTGCCGGCGTCAAAGTCGAACAGCGGCTCCTGTGGGTCCGGTGTGACCAGGCTAGCCGGCAGTTCAAGCCCCGGCCCGACCGCCACCAGCGACGCAGCCAGCGAGCCGGAGCGTGCCGCCAGCGTCCTGAAGCTGTCAGCGGCGCCGAAAGCGACGTTGGCCAGGACGTTGCCGAAGGCATCCGCAGCGACGCTGGAGTAATTCGGCTTGTCGCCACCAAACCACTTGTCCTTCAGAAACGCATTGGCGTGAGCAGCCACCTGGCCTCTAAGGACCAAGCCCCCTACACCCGGTTGCACGATCTGCCCGCTGACATTGGCCGCCAGCGCCGAGGCCGCCAGGCCACCCCAGCTGAAGGCATTGTCCAGGCCTACGATGCGATTGGCGACCTGGCTACTGGCGTAGTTGAAGACACCCAGCGCGGTGTAACCCAGCGCATCCTTGCCTTTCACCACGTCAGCGGCGGCCCGCGCCCAGGAACCGGCCTGAGCGCTGCGGGCCAGGGCCCCCGCGCCGGCGCTGATGCCTCCGGTCAGGCCGCTGGCTGCAACCTGTCGCCAGGAGAAGCTGTCGACCGTACCCATGGCCATGCCACTCAACTGCGCGGCGGCACTGCCGGCGGCGGCGCCCACGATCGCGCCGCCGATCATGGCCCCCGTGCTAATCCCGGTGATAGCGCCACCGGTCAGCGCCGCCGTGCCGACCGCCGCGTAGCCACCTGCCGCGCCGACCGTGGCGGAGGACGCCGAGGCGATTGCCGCCGCACCGGCCCCTGCGGTGTAGACCGCGACCACCACCGCGACCACCACCATCACTACACTGGCAAGGCCGCCACATTTCTTTTTCTTTGGCTTGGGTGGCGGCGGGAATACCGGTTTCGGCGTGGTATCGCCAATCACATCACTGGCGTTGTACGGTTTGAAGGTGGTCGCGTCGTTGTGGGTACTGCTGACCACGTTGGGAATACGGATGCTGTCGCCGACCACCAGCGCCTTGGCCGGGTCGATGCCATTGGCATCGGCGATCAGGTACCACATCTTCGAGTCACCCCAGACTGCCTGGGCGATGCTGGCCAGGGTATCGCCCTGGTTGACCACGTAGTTGCCCGGCGTGCGGCTTGGGTATTCCTCGGAGATGGGGGTCAGGGTATCGGTGATCTGTGCTGCACTTAGGTTGCCGTAGTTGGCCAGGGCGGCGCCTTGGTAGTAGAGATAGCTTTGAGTGCTGTGGCTGTCCGTACCGACGCGGGTGGTCAGCAGTCCGTCCTTGTTCGACTCGAAAGACTGGTTGAAGATCGAGCCGTTGTAGGTCCTGACCTCTACTGCATTTCCTCGCGAATCGAAGCTGGTCGAGGTCCAACCCGAAGTGTTGGAAATGTTGGTAGTGACCTCAATATGCCATTCCTTGTAGGTATCCGTGGCCAAGAACTTGCGCGCGTAGGCGCCACGGTAACTGATCGAAGTACCATCAGCTGCATAGACCAGGTAACGGTAGGACGTCTGGTTGCCGGCGGCATCAATCATCCCGGCTTCACCGAAGTAGTTGGCCTGTGACTTGCGCTCCACACCGCCAGCAATCTTGTAGACCAGTTGGGCGACCATTTGCCCGTCGCCGCGATAGCTGTAGGTGCTGCGCTCTACCGCGACGTCGTTGCTATAGGACATCTGGCTGGTACGATTGCCTAGGGCATCGTAGGTGTTTCTGAACAGCAGTTTACTGACATCCGTCGCCTGCACTGCCCCGCCGGTATCTGCACCAGCCGCCCGGGTCACCAGCCCGCTGCGCGAGTCGAGTACCTGGCCCATATCGTTATAGCTGTAGGTATTTCGGACATAGCGCTCGCCACCACTGATCGAAGCACTCCAGGACTCGGACGACAACCTTCTGCCAGCGCCGTCGTACGCTACCGCATAGCCCTTGGCCACGCCCGCCTGCTTGCCAGCCACCACCTTGCCATTGCTCAGGTAGCCGCTGCCAACGAGTACCCTTCCCTCCAGATCGTACTTGTACCAATTGTCGATAATCGTCCTGGCGCCGGACTGGTTCGTCGTATCCATATAGCTAAGACGGCGATTCCCAAGCTCGTCGTAGAAATAGCGCAATGCATCTACGCGCGCAGTCTCGACATGCCACATATCCGCTACAGTTGTCCTGCCTGCCGGGCTCATGACATCTTTCAGTCGGCCAAGCTCATCGAGCTTGTAGCGGGTGTCCGCATAACCACTGACTGCGGGGAAAAACAGGATTTTGCCCATGTAATAGGACTGGGAGTACTCCCGCACGCGTTGGCCAGCCTGGTCGTATTGGTAATTCTCGACCGACCAATCGACAGCGTAGGTCTCCTCTTTATATGAATCGCGGACGCTTTTGAGCAAGCCATTGCTGTAGTAATCGTAGGCCCTCTGACTGGTGTCCAGATAAATACCCTCGAAATTTTCAGGAAGACTTTCCAGCACCACCTGACCGAAGGCGTTATAGGCGTAGCTGAACGCCTGCTTCGCCATGTTCGTCCGGGACACCATGCGCCCGTAGTCCAACTCGTTGTAGGCCCACGTAAGGCTGTTGCCCAGCCCATCGACTTCCGCCACCTTACGGTTGGCCTCGTTGTACACGAAGGACTTGGTGATATTCGATTCATTACGGGTCGCAACGACATTGCCGCGCTCGTCGAACAGACTGAAACGGGTATTGCCCGCCACCCCGGCGACCGCACTGGTGAAGTCGGCTTTGGGCTTGGCAGTCAGGGTTTCCGTAACCGTAGCGGCACCCTTGATTTCAGCATACAGGCGGCCTGCCTGGTCATACTGGTTGGTCAGCTGCACGACCTTCTGCCCGCTGCGCACCACACCGTGGCGGGTATGCCGGTCCATGGCGTCGTATTCATCGAAGGTGACCACGCCCGCGGCATCGCGGGTACCGACCCGGTTGCCATGGGCATCCACCGCGTAGTGGCGCACGGCACCCAGGGCATCGATATCCCGTATCAGGTCGCCGGCCTGGTTGTACACGTGCTGGCGGCTGCGCAACAGACTGCTGCCGGTGACCCCGCTGTAGGGCCCGACCAGGTCGGCTTCCTCCACTAGCCGGCCCAAGGCATCGTAGCGCTTTTCGTGGATCAGGCTAGCGCGATAGTTGGTGCCGTTTTCCCGCAGGATATCGGTGACCGGCAAGGTCTCACTGAGCACCTGATTGTTGTGGTCGTAGGTATAAGTGGTGACCTGGGCACGGGTATCGGCGCGACTCAGCACATTCCCCCAACGATCATTGCTCAGCAGAATGATCGGCGTGACCCGGGTCAGGATGAGGTTGTTCAGGGTATCGCCATTGACGTTGGCCTCAAAGGCCGGCAGATGCTGCTCCAGGGCTCGGCCCAACAGGTCGTTGCGGATATAGGTGACGCGGTCGTCCGTCGCGCTGGCCACGATGCCCAACTGTGCACTACGGCTGGCCTTGCCAGTGAGGTCGTAGTCGACCTGGGTCACACCCTGGGCATTGGTCTGCCTGAAGGCGTTACCGATCCGGTCGTATTCGTAGCGTACCTTGTAGTTGCCGTTCAGCAACTCAGCCGTGATCTCGCCGAACAGGTTGTAGGTTACGGTGTTGCTGGTGCTTTTCTGCACGCCGTTGTCGGTGTACCAGTCCGTGGTACTCAACTGCTGGCCCAGGCGGTCATAGCCGTAGCTGCGACGCAAGGTCTGGTCGTTGCTGCGCCAGCCGCTGAGAACAGTGCTGATCACCCGGGTTTCCTCCAGGCGGCGCCCGGCGACATCCACCTTGAATTGCTGCGCGGAACCGGCGGCATCGTACTCCTGGACCAGATACCCGGCGGCGTCATACAGGCTGCGGGTGATTTGGGCAAGGCCCTGCTGCCCCGCTCCGGCGCTGCGCAGCTCGTATACCACCTGGCCGAAAGCGTTGACCCCGTACTGGGTGGTCGGTGCTGCGAGCACCGGGGTCTCGAACGGGCTGACTGCGCCGGCCTTGGCCGTGGACCGTGCCGGTTCGGTAACCCGCACCACCTGGCCCGCAGCATTGTACTCGGTAGTGGTGACGTACCCCCCTGCGTCGGTCAGGGTACGCAGATTGCCGACCCCGTCGTAAGTACTGCGGCTGACGATCACATCGCCCGTGACGCGGGTCATGGTCGCCCGGGTAGCACCGGCGGCGAAGCTCTGCCGCCAGTAGACGACGTTCTCTTGCACGGTCTGTATCAGGCGATCGGCAGCGTTGTAGACAAACCGCTGGCTGCGGTCGTTGCCACTGGTCCTGGCCACCGGTAGGGTCGTCTCGCTCCAGCTGGCCAGCGCCGTGACGTACTCGACCTGGCGGCTGAGATTGCCGTTGCCGTCGTACTCCATGCGGGTGTAATAGCCCAAGGCATCGACGGTACCGATCCGGTGCCCGGCCAGGTCGTAGTAATTGACCGTGCTGATTTGCTCCATCACCGAAGCGCCGGTGTTGTCCCGCGCCACCAGGGTCTCGCGGATCACCTGGCCAAAGGCGTTGTAGCTGTAGACCCGGGTCGGCGCAACGGTCTTCACGGACGAGGTAGCGACATTGCCCGTGAAGCCATACAGGCTTACGA
Organism: Pseudomonas sp. LLC-1; assembly: GCF_002992185.1. Taxonomy (NCBI): domain Bacteria; kingdom Pseudomonadati; phylum Pseudomonadota; class Gammaproteobacteria; order Pseudomonadales; family Pseudomonadaceae; genus Pseudomonas; species Pseudomonas sp. LLC-1. Next base: position 125,657 of record NZ_LUVY01000018.1, read on the forward strand.
AATCCTGTTGCACCTCGCTCTTGCGACCAATGCGGTCGTAGCGAGTGATCAAGGTGCGGTCGTTGCCGGGACTGGCCGGCAGCGCCGTGGCAGTGAAATCGGCTGGCTGGTAGTGACCGACTGCCGGAACCGCGGCGGCAAGCGCCTTAGCATAGCGCCGGGTCAGCGTCACCTGGCCGAAGGCGTTGTACTCGAAGGCTGTCACGCCCTTGAGCGCATCGACCTCGTAGCGCACCCGGCCAAGCACGTCGTAGGCCTTGTAGCTGTCGACGTAGTCACTGGCCGCAACACCGCTGTTGTTGACCCGTACCCGGTTGCGCACAGCATTGCCAAGGCCGTCGTAGGTCACTTCGGTGGTGACCTGGAATGTATTGGCCGTACCGTCGCTCGCCTGCTGGTACTGCCCGGTGGCCTTGTTATACCAACCCGGACTGGTGACCCGGACCTGTCGACCGAGGGCATCGTAGACATAGCTGCTGGTGCGCGCCTGGCTCAGGTCATCCAGCGCCGGATCGCTGTCGGCATTGGCACGCAGGCGGCCTTCGCTGCGGCTGAGGATGTTGCCGAGGCCATCGTAGCTGTAGCGGGTAACCAGGGACACCGCCTGCCCGCTGACCACTCCGGTGCTGTCAACCTTGGTGACCCAGATGGCCGGGGTGATTTCCTCGAACAGGCGACCGAGCTTGTCGTATCGATAGTTCCACACCTGGCCATTCTTGTTGGTCAGGCTGATCCGGTTGCCAGCGGCGTCGTAGCTGTAGGACTCGCTGTAGCCGGCTGGGTCGATCACACTTTTCAGCCGCCCGACGGCGTCATAGGTGTACCGGTTGCGGCGGTCTGCGGCACCGACCAAGGTCGGCTTGAGGGTGTTGCTGGCCGCCGGTGCCAGAAGCGTCCGCAATCTCTCGACATCCCGTGCACCCTGCAACGGGTTGCTGTAACGCACCTCCTGGACGAGATTGCCCGCAACGTCATAGAGACGCTCGCTGACGTAGCCCAACGCATCCACGGTAAAGCGCAGTTGCCCGGCCTGGTCATGCACATAGTCGGTGGTGCCGCCACCGGCATCGATCCGGCGCGTGACCCGATCAGCATGGTCGTACTGATACTGGGTCAGCAAATTCAGGCCTTGGGGGTCGACGCGCTCTTCGATACGCCGGCCAAGGTTGTCGAACACGTACTGGGTGACCCGCTGGGCCGGGCTGGCGAGCGTACCCAGGCTGACGCTGACGACATTGCCGGCGCCGTCGTAGGCGTAAGTGGTGCTGAGTTTCTGCCCTGCAGGGTCGACGATGCTCTGCTTGAGCTGGCCCTTGCGGTCGTAGCGGTACTCGGTGGTACGCGTCAAGGCAGTGCCGGCGTTTTCCACCACCTGCACCTTACGCCCGGCGCTATCAAGCTGGTAGGTGGTGCGCAGGTTGAGGCCATTCGGGTCGACGCTCTGCTGCACCACCCGGCTGGCCGCGTCGTAGCTCAGGCGCGTGACGACGCCTCGGGCGTCCACGCTTTCGCTGAGGCGCCCGGCCTGGTCATAGCGCTTGATTGTGGCCACCTGGCCGAGGGCATCGAGGGTCCGGGTCAGCTGACCGTCGCGGTTGTATTCGTACTGGGTGGCCTCGCCATTGCCGTTGACCACCTTGATGGCATCGCCGTGACGGTTCTTCCAGGTACTGATGCTTGCGCCGTCCGGCAAGGTCACGGTGACGCTGCGATTGGCATCGTCATACCCGTAGAGCGTGGCCTGGCCCAGGGCATTGACCTCCCTGAGCACCCGGCCGAAGGCATCGAACTCACTGCGTCGAACCCGGTTCAACGGGTCGCGGACCACCAGGGTTCGGCCATTGTCCAGGTACTCGGTCCTGCTGACAGCCCCCCCCGCATCGACGCTGCGGATCAACCGGCCATAGGCGTCGTAGCTGCTGCTCTCGGTCAGGTTCAGGCCACCGACATCGCGGGTCTGGCTGACCCGCTCGCCGCGCAGGCTGTAGGCGTAAGCCGTGGTCAGCGTCCGCCCAGAGCCGATACCGCGGATGTGCCGCAGCAGTTGACCGTACTGGTCGTACTGCTGGCTGGTGACGAAGCCTTCGGCGTCTTTACTGGTCAGCAGCAGGCCGCGCTTGTCATAAGTGTATATGCTGCGCCGATCGCTGATGGCGTCGCGGATGGCCGCCACCAGGTTATCCAGGGCAAGGTGCTGGGGACCGCCGGTCAACCCGGCCAGGCTGGCAAGTGCCAGGCGATTGGCCAATTGCGTGCGCTCGATGGCGTCGCCGAAGGCGTTGTACCGGGTCTCGCTGACTTCACCGAGGGCGTTGACCACTCGGGTCAGGTGGCCGGCGGAATCATAGTACGAGAGGGTGCGATTGCCCATGGCATCTCTGGCGCTGGCCACCCGTCCCGACGCATCGTAACTCCAGGTCATGCCGTACTGGCTGTAGACCGCAGCGATCTGTTCCTCGCTCATGCCAGCAGTGATCCGCGTCGAGGCTTCGCCCAGCAGTTTGCCGATGGTCTGGCCGAAAACGTCGTAGCGGGTACGCACACTGCGGGCCTCGCTGGTACCGGCAGCGGTGGTCTCCCGGGTCAGCCGCCCTGCGGCGTCGTACTCGAAAAGGGTGACGCTGCCGTCCGCAGCGGTACGCCGTGTCACCCGGCCCAGGGCATCATGGGCCGTGGTCACTACCTGGCTGCCGCCGTCCGCCACGGCGTTGCGGACCGTGGCGAAGCTGCTGGCGGCGGTCAGTGCAGCAGTATGGACGTTGGTATAGCGGATGCTTTGCTGGACATTACCGGCCTCGTCGTAGACAGTCTCGCTGACGAACTGACGCTCATCGACACTGCCCACCTGACGCCCAGCGCCATCATAGAAGTACCAGGTGCTCAGGGCTGCGCTGCTCGGGCGCAGCTCAGCCAGGCCGGCGCTGGCGCGTAAGGTGGCGTTGGTCACGGCCGCGTAGCGGATCACCTGCTGCAACTGACCGGCGGCGTTATAGCGGTTTTCCCGCAGATATCCTTCGCCATCCAGTTGCCCGGCCTCGCGCCCGTCCGCGTCGTAAAAGGTGCGGGTCACCCGCTCGCCGGTCTGCTGGCGTACCAGTCGGCCACGACCGTCGTAGGCGTAGCTCGTGACCGTACCAGCAGCGTCAATAGTACTGGCGAGGCGTCCGGCCCTGTCGTAGGTGAAACGCTCCTGACGGTCTGCAGCGCTGGTGGCAGGGAGTATCTGCGACAGGGTCACCGTGACCGTAGTGCCGTTGAACCAGTTGCTGGTGTCGACCTGGGTGGCATAGTGCAGCGCCACAAGAAGCTGGTCGTTGGCGTTGTAGGTATGCCGGGTGACGCTGCCTGCGCCATCGACCTCGGCGGCGAGGCGGCCGCGCTGGTCGTAGAACAGATAGCTGCGCACACCGGTGGCATCCTGCTTCATGCTCAGGCGGCCGGCGGCGTCGTAGTAGTACCGGGTCGTGCGCGACGGGGTAGCAGTGGCAGTTTCCTGGATGGCAATCAGGCGCCCGCGGGTGTCGTAGAGCTGGGTCAGGGTCAGGCCGCTGGCCGTGGTGACGGCGATGCTGCGCTTGCCGTTGTCGTAGAGCGTGGTCCGGGAGCCATCCGCGTCCATCTGCGTGAGCACCCGGCCCATGCCGTCGTAGCTGGTCGAGCCGAGCAAAACCTTGCTGGTCCGTGCACTGCCACGCACGGCCAGGGTTTGCAGCAACTGGCCGTGAGCGCTGTGCACGTACTCGGTGATCTGTGCTGCGGCGTCAACCACCCCGTTACCCGTGGCATCCACTGTGGCGTAGAGCACGCGGCGGCTGAGATTGCCACGGTAGTCCCAGGTCATTTCGGTGATACGCGACTGGGTCTTGTCCCGCGCTGCTGCCCATGTGACCAGCCCGGCTTCGCTGAGGGTGGCCGCAGGTGCCAGGCTGGCGAGCGGATAGGCCAGGTCGCCATAGGCAATTTCCCGGGTGCGCAGTCCCCTGGCATCGTAACGGTACTCGACCACATTGCCGGCTGCGCTGACCACGAAACGCAGGCGCTCGGCGCTGTCGTAGACATGCCGCGTGACCTGAGCCGAGGTGGCAGGTGGCTCGTCCCAGCTGCCGCTGGTGGTGTTCCAGGTCGACGGCAGGCTGTAGCGGATCTCGTTGAGCAGCTGGTTGCTGCCACTGAACACTCGCGTCACGGTCACGCCTGTCGGGTCGCGCTCGAGAATGCGGTTGCCGCGCTCGTCATAGATGTAGGTCAGCACGCTGCCGTTGCTATTGACCCGGATGACATTGCCTGCAGCATCGTACGCATAGGTGGTCTGGAAGACCTGGCCGTTTTCGGCGGGCGACTGGACGGCCGTCAATTGCCCCTTGGGGTCGTAGACATAACCCCATTCCTGCTCGAGTGCATTGCGTACCGCCGTGCGGCGGTTGGCCAGGTCGTAGCTGAAGGTGCTGGTACCGGATGAGTCGGTGACCGTCTTCACCCTATACTCGCTACCCACCAACTCATAGGTGAAGCTGACCACGCTGCCATCGCTCTGGCTGACGCTGGCGACGCGGAAGCTATTGCCATCATAGGTGTAGCTGGTGCTGTAGACATTGCCATCGGCGATGCTGTTGTCGTCGGGTGTCAGGTCGGTCTGGACCCGGGCCAGACGACCGTAGCTGTCATAGCTGTAATAGACCTGGCGGGTCAACGGGCCGTTGGCCAGGACACGGGTATCCACCCGCTCCAACTTGCCAGCAGCGTTGTAGACCATGACCAGAGCCTGGCCCGAACTGTCGCTGACGCTGGCAAGCCTGCCGTTCTGGTAACCATAGCTGACCAAGGTACCCTGGCTGTCGCGCACCGAGGCCAACCTGCCCTCGCTGTCGTAGCGCTCGACGCTGCGCGTGCTGCCGTCAGTCCAGTACCACTGGCTGTTCTGGGCGTCCCACTGGATGAAGTCGTGGGCACCATCGCCCTCACTGGACTGGTAGCGCGCGCCGTCCCAGGCGTAGACCGTTACATGGCCATCACCGGTGGTACGGGTCAGACTGCTGCCGGCGGCAAGTGCCGTGCCAGAGAGCGCGAGACGGCGCTCGCCATCCCAGCGCCAGCCGTCGCCATCGGCATCATTGAGTACACCAAGGGCGTTGTAGGTACGGGTCTGCAACAGGTCCTGGCCCAGGCCGGAGAGCTGCTCGTCGGTAAAACGCAGGATCAGGTTTCCGGTGCTGGCATTGACCCAGGCCTTGCCCCCTGCCTGGCCCAGGTTGCCTTGGCCGAACGCCCCTGCGGCCGCGCCGAGGATATTCAGCGAGGTATTGAACAGCCCCAGTCCATTGCCGGCGACCACTGCAACCATAGTTTCCGTCCCTTCTTCCAGTGGGTCATGCGCGACCCGGAAATCCTTGGCCGCTTGTATAAAACGGCCTCACTGATCGCCTTATGCGTGGATTCGGCAAAAGGTTTAGGGGCACAGCAAAATATTTTTCTGCCAGGGCCAATTTGCCGTTTGCCACATGACAGACAGCCTGCGGCGCGGCAATAATCGCCCTCATACCTACATACAAAGCCAGGATCATGACCTCCGATACCCTTTCCTCGAAGCAGGACCGCCTGGTCCGGCTGCTTGGCTTTCTGAGCCACGACCGGACCAACACAATGCTGTTGGCAGACGCCCTGAACCTGGCGATCGAGACGGGCGACGCAGCAAACGGCAAGCGTTTGCTCGAGCACCTTGAGCAGTACCCCAGCGACGATCCGCAGCTCTGCGCCCTGGCCCTGCACCTGGCGCTGCAGGCCCATGACTTCATCACGGCAGCAGCCTATGGCGACAAGGCGCTGAAGGCCGGTATCGAACATCCTGCCGTGGTCTACAACGCCGCATTCGCGCACTTCTACAGTGGCGACTACGCGACAACAGCCGACCTCTTCGCCCGTCACGCAAGCGCTCAGGACAGCAGCACTGCCCTGCTCCTGCACGCCCGTGCCCTGCACCACCAGGAACTGACCGAAGAAGCCGAACCACTGGTGGTCCAAGCGCTTGAGCAGGAGCCGCAGAGCACCGAAGCCCGTGGTCTGCTGGCGCTGCTGCGCTATGAAAACGACGACCTCGACAGCGCCTTGAGCCTGTCCCGGGAAGTCCTGGTCCACGACCCCGACCAGCTTGACGCACTCATCGCCTGCGCCTCCGCGCATTTCGAGCAACGCGCTATCAGCGCCTCGCGCAACGCCTGGCTGCACACCGTCCAGGCCCACCCCGGATGCGGTCGCGCCTGGTCCGGCCTGGGCCAACTGGAATTCAACGAACTGCAGTTTGATCAGGCACTGGAGCACCTGCGCAAGGCAGTCGAATTGATGCCGGACCATATCGGCACCTGGCACCTGCTGGCCTGGATCCATATCCTGCACAACGACAGCGCTGCTGCCCGCGACGCCTTGCTCAAGTCCTATGAACTGGACCGCAACTTCGGCGAGACCCATGGCGGCCTGGCGGTGGTCGATGTCATGGACGGTCTGGAGCAGGAAGCGCGCTTCGGCATCCGCCGCGCGCTCAAGCTCAACCCCGACGGCCTTAGCGCACGCTATGCCGAGATGCTGCTCCTGCAGCGCGCCGGCAAAGTCGAGCAAGCGAAGGAGTTGCTTCACCAGGTACTTGCAAATACCTCGCCCGACGGTCACAACAGCGGCCAGGTACTGCTCGAGCGGTGGCTGCATGAGCATCAGGACAAGCGTGCCACCGCCCGTCCCGATCATCATTGAACCGCGTCACCCGGAGCCTATTGATGCTGGAAGCGAACGAATACCTGCACCTGGCCATTCACGCCAGCCAGGAAAACAACCACCACGCCGCCCTCGACTATCTGGAGCGGGCCCTGAAGCTGGAGCCGGACAACCCGGGTGTGCGTTATTTCCAGGCTGCCGAATATGCGGAACTCGGCCTGTTCCCTCGGGCGATATTGTGCATGAACGAGGTGCTGGCGCTGAGCCCCGACATGGACCTGGCACGCTTTCAGCTGGGCCTGCTGCACCTCCAGCAAGAGTCCCCGGAACAGGCACGCGCTGCGTTCGAGGAGCTGTATGCCAACGGCACCGACGAAAGCCTGCGCACGTTCGCCGACGCCTATGTCTCGTTGATCGACGAAGACCTGCAGGCCGCTGTCGTCAAGCTCGAGCGCGGCGTGGCGACCTGCGAAAACCTACCGCTCAAGGGGGACATGATCCGGGTCTTGGCAAAGCTCAAGCCTGAGCCCGACCTACAGGCTGCCGACCTTACGCCCACCGAAAGCAATGCCGCGGTATTTCTCGGTGCCTACCGGGATATGGGTGAGACGTCCTGATGTCCGGCATCGATCGCACAAGCCTGTCGCGGCTGCTCGCCACTCTCGGCAAGCCTGCGGCTCAGGGCAGAAGCAGTAAACAAGTCGCCTCGACGGGACGCCAGCACCACCCTGCCCCGGCAAAGCCTGGGGCCCGAAACCCGCAGATACTCCGGGCGCGGTTGCGTAGCCGACTGACCATCCTGCGGGAAAGTGCCGGGGACTTCTTGGAGGCGGCGCCCTTGGTCACCGTGCAGGAGATCCTGCGCTGGGAATTCGGCGAGAACGTTGTGGCTCATACGCAATTCGAGCAGGTGGCGGGAAAAGTGGCGCAGGCGCTGCTGGCGGATGAAAAAATGGAGGCCGCGGTATATCGGGTGATCGAGACGTTGTTAGCATCAGATTGACACTGTAGTTCACGGGGATCTCCCTCCTCCCGAGAGCTGGTCCTCCCGAGCGTCCAAAACATATGAGATCAATGCCTCAACCGGAGCCAGGAATAGCTTCCGTCAAACTGTTTTGAACGCATCAGAAGAGATGCGATTCAAGCGGTGTGGTTGACGCATACTTGGTCTCGCCAAGGGGTCAAACGATCATCTGCGAAAGCGGGCGCCATTCTTCAGATCTGAGTTCAGCAGCGCGATAGTTTGTGTAAACTGACTCCTTGACTGGCGCGTATCAAATTATTGGTAAAAATCGACCAGTTCCATTAAAAAACTTTAGAAATCAACGCACTGAAAGCGGCTAGGAGTTTCGTTTCACTGGAGTATCTGGCCGCACCACTGTCGCAGCTCACTCGAAAGGGGGTCTGCCACTGACGCTAAGAAGGGATTCTAAAATGGATGCTCCGATTGTCTTTGTAAATATTGGCTGGATGGTGTCTTACCAAGGCCCAGATAACGATCCAACCATTGGTGGACATGGATGGTTAAAGACACATGCTTACGGCCATGAAGCGTGGAATTTCCAGCCTACGCGCAAAAGGTTGTATGGCTATATCCCCCGGTCAGCTCGAATAGATTTGAGGAGGCTTGGTGCTGCCAGAAACGATGACAAAGTCGAAGGCGTGACCGTGATCTGGGTTGCCAGGAGTCCAAGGGATCAAGTCACGTACGTGGTTGGCTGGTACAGAAGTGCTGTGGTTTACCCTGAGTCAGGCCATTTCGAGATCAAGCGGTCAAGTGGCGACGTCGTTGGGTATCAGATTGAAGCGCCTACTGCTGGCGCGATCTTATTGGCACCAGACCAGCGTGTTCTTAAAGTACCTACAGCGAAGGTTAAGGGTAACCTCGGGCAAAGCCCAGTCTGGTATGGAAATCCAGAGTATGTGGCTAAGGTGAGGTCGTATTTGGACGCAGGTGGGAGCCTCTCCCAGAAGGCGTCGAAGAAGCAGGTGAATTCTCCTAAGCAACAAGATCCCGAGATGAGGAAACTCGTGGAGCTGGCGGCAGTACGTCATGCCATCAAATATTACGAGTCTGTGCAGGGTGGGAGTCGGGTTGTAAAATCGGTAGAAAAAGACAATATGGGCTGGGACCTTACGGTCTCTAGTAATGACGTAGATCTAAAAGTTGAGGTCAAAGGACTGTCAGGAAGCGATCTATGCGCTGAACTAACTCCTAACGAATACAAGCAAATGCTCGCCGCCGAGCATCGCAGGTCTTACGTAGTCTACATCGTCACGAATGCGCTAGACTCCTCAGCTCGCTCTCATGTTTTTTATTACAATTCCGAGCTGAGCAAAGGCGGCAGTCATTGTTGGCTCACTGAAGATGGGAGAGTATTGAAGATCAAAGAGCTAACCGCTGCTCGGCTCACGATTGATTGATCAGACGTTCATTATATCCATTACTTGGATTGTCGCTGCTTTAACCGACTACCGACCGTTCCAAGGCGCTCTGTTCTTTAGCGATTGCTGTCAGCAAGGGCGACGGCGCCCTGCTGCTCAAGTGAGGACATCACCAAGCTGGCAGGCTGCTTTCGACCCAAAGCAGTCCTTCGTGAAGGGCCGCTACCGCCATAAGCAGCCGATCACGTCCGCTATATGCCTCAGACACTAACGTTTAACGTAACGACCTGCCAAAACCAAGCCGCATGCACAATATTAGCGTTAATCTGGATCTTTGCACCATGTTCTATAAACACACATTGCCGTGTAGCCTTCTTCGGTGTAAAGCTCATACGGTTGACCTTGAGGAAGAAATACCCAGTCGCCTGCCTCGTATCGAACACCATTCTGGACAAGGCTTCCCTTCATAACATAGCGGATGAGGCCTTCGTCGTGAGAATGCTTTTTAACCTTTGTTCCAGGATCTGCCTCGCTGACAACTAACATGCAGTATTCTTTGATATTAATTGGCACAACTAACTTAGACCCCCTCAACTGACCGATGAAATTTACATACGTCCCGCCAACTTTCAAGTGGGAAACTGCGTGAATCAATCGTGCTCTTTTCCTCCATCGGACCAATAAATTGATCGAAGGTAACATCCGTATTTAGAACAACGCTATTCTTGTCAAATGGTTGCATTGCACGCTCTCCGTGATCCGCCGCAACACCAATGTCGCGGTTGTAGTTCTAGGCAAATAATCGTGACAACTAACCATAGGCAAACAAGAAAAGTAGCGCTGTACTTTTCACCACTTGTCTATGATCGATCTTCTTACCCCTACGCCACTTTCTGGCTTATTTAATTGCTACTCCAGAAACAAGGCGTATACGAAGAGGAAGGACGATATGGCTCTAGCCACCCCACGGAGTGTAGCAGTGAATTTCTGTCTGCTACTGGCCGATTGGTGCCCTCCACGAACAGCTGCTACGGGTCGATAGCGGCCATCCAGGATCCACAATTCGCAAAGCAGTTGGATGCGGACATCTGGCGATTAGTCAGCCGCTTGACGAGCAGTAGTGCGAACCTGGCCTAATTCATTGCTGTTCAGCCGTCATTACTATCGTGGCAGCCGTAGCCGGCGCCATCACTGCTCCCAAACGCTACGTGCAGCGCGCCCAGTTACGGCTTACGCACACCAGCCGCGCGGGTTGAGCGGGCGATCTAGTTGAAGTGATAGATCCGCACGGACGCGGTGCAGTCCTACCACGCGCTTGGCGCCGTGCACTAGGCAACCAATCATCAGGCATGCTCCGAACAAGCCGAGACTGGCGTACACTGAAGGCCGCTGAAGATTACCCTGGTCCGTGTCAGAAATCGCCAGTCGCGATCGCCTATGCACCCGCTGAGACTGGGGGCAAAATTGGGGGCATAGCTTTAAATCCCATCCTGAAACTACCGTCCTAGAGCCTAGTCAAAATGTTCTTCGGCGATCCCGATAGTCTCTAATCAAGTTCCACAAACCGTCTTAAAGCCCTAGATACATTGGCTCGCGTCGCGAAAACTGCAGCTTGGCGCAATCGGAATTAACCATGGCATTTTGTGCTAGTGCCATACCCGAACGCGCACCGTAGCATCTCCTTGCCCAAACGCATTGCACCAAGCAAGGAGATAACATGGTTACTGAAACCGCATTGATTACTGGCGCCTCGGGTGGCATCGGACTGGAACTGGCACGCCTCCATGCAGCCAAGGGTGGCGATGTCGTCCTGGTAGCGCGCTCGCGTGACAAGCTGGAGTCCGTCAAGCAGGAACTTCAGACACGATACGGCGTGAAAGTGTATGTAATCGTGGAAGACCTGGCCGATCCTGGCGCAGCAGATCGGGTATTCGCTGCCACCGAAACATTGGGATTGTCCATCGACGTTCTGATCAACAACGCCGGGTTCGGTGGCCACGGGAAATTTGTCGAGCGCAACATCGCTGCCGACCTCGCCATGATGCAAGTGAACATGGGCGCGCTTACCGCTCTGACCCATCATTACCTGAAGGCAATGGTCTCGCGTCGACGCGGGCGTATTCTCAACGTCTCGTCGACCGCCTCGTTCATACCAGGCCCCCTCCAGGCGGTTTACTACGCCACCAAGGCATTCGTGACCTCCTTCACCCAGGCTATCGCCGAGGAAGTCAGGGAATACGGTGTAACCGCCACTGCGCTGTGCCCAGGAGCGGTCGCAACAGGTTTCGTCGCCGCAGGGGATCTGCAGGGGGTGGATGTCTGGAAAAATGCCAAGACGGCACAATCCGTGGCGCAATGCGGTTACCAGGCCATGGAGCGCGGTGAACTGGTTACGTTCAATGAAGGCAAGTTGCGCGTGATGCTCGACTGGATTGTTCCGCTGTTGCCTCGCAAACTGGTGCTCAGGATGTCCCGCAAGGCAATGGAAAAGGCATCCTGAGAAGGCCAGAGAAGCCCTACCCGTTCCCCTTGTTGACGTGCGTGCTACGGCAATGCGCTGCGAAGAGATGCCTCGATAATGAAACAAGCCAAGAATTTCGCCGTGCATGCTGGGTGGAAAGTGATCATTGCTGATTTGGGCGTAGCGCCCGGGGACTTGCTGGCGTTGGCCGAACTACCGGCTGATCTGTTCAGCCGCAAGGACGCCGTGCTCTCGCCACCTGAGTATTTTCGACTTTTCGAGAGCCTTGAGCAGTTGGTCGGAGAGTCGCATCTGCCACTCCGACTCGGTGGTGCCATTTCAGTAGAAGCCTTCGATCCAGCTCTTTTTGCTTGCCTGTGCAGCCCCGACTTCAACGTAGCGCTCACCCGGCTTGCCGAATACAAGCGTCTGTGTGGTCCCTTGGCGCTGGATGTGGTCTTCCACGACGCGTGCACCGAGGTTTTTATCGAGTGCTATGGATACGACCGTCCGCTCCCGCGCAGCCTCCTTGCGATGGAACTGGTCTTCCTTACCCACTTGGCGCGCCTCGCCACAAGGCAAACGATCACCCCGCTGGAGGCAGAGCTGGTGGCGTTGCCCGAACCGGCAAAGCCTTGCGAGGCGTTCCTGGGATGTAGCTTGCGGCAAGGCGACTGCAATCGTATTCGCTTCTCCAAAGAAGATGCTTCGCGCCCTTTCCTTACCGAGAACGTTTCCATGTGGCAGTTCTTTGAACCGGAACTCCGGACCCGGCTTTCAAAACTCGAAGCCGGCGCCACCACTCAAGAACGAGTACACAGCGCGCTGCTCGACATGCTGCCGAGCGGGCGGAGCAGCATCCAGGATGTTTCCAGTCGCCTGGCGATGAGCAAGCGCTCCCTCCAGCGCCATCTTGCAGACGAGGCGCTGAACTATCAGGAGATACTCAACGACACACGTCAGGGCCTGGCTCGCCACTACCTGTCTCGCTCAAACCTGTCACCCGGGGAAATTGCGTTCCTGATCGGGTTCATGGATGCCAATTCTTTCCTGCGCGCTTTCAAAGCCTGGACTGGCATGACACCGGGCGAATACCGGAGGCAGCACAGCTACTCGATGTGAGGGCTGAATGGCAGTTCTGGCGTCGGAAGCGCTCATCGCAGGTAGCGCGAAAGCTGTAAACAACCACCGGGCTCGATACCGGCCCGGTGATGCTCGCCACCTTACCAATTGTGCGTATAACTGGCAGTCAACACAGTGCCGGGTGCTGGCAAGTGGCTGGTGTTGTTGTTATTGCGCAGCAATTGACTGTAGAGCGGGTAGTAGTCGCGATTGAACAGGTTCTGGATGCCGACGCTTACCTTGTCGTCAGCGGATATCTGGTACTGGCTGACCAGGTCCACTGTCGTATAGCTACTCACTTGATGCCGACCAAAGCTGTCCACGCCATCGAGCCTATAGTCCTTGGCGTCGAAGAACGTAGCTTGCAAGCGGTTGCTCCACTCCAGTGTCGGCTTGTACTGGACGTAGGCGGTCAGCTTCAGGGGCGGAACGCGATAGCCGGTCATGTCTTGCCAGCCTTTGCCATCCGGTTTTTCTCGTCCGCGCATCCAGGTCGCACTCCCCCCTGCGCCCCACACCGCATCGTCCGACAGCCAATCTGCACTGGCTTCGGCTCCGTAGATGCGCTCCTTGGTGCGGGTCAGAATCAGGCCATTGTTGAAACTCTGCACATCCCCCAATTTGGAGGTGGTGTAGAACAGCGCCAAGGTGCCGAGGGTGTTGCTGCCCAGCTCTCCTCGCCAGCCAAGCTCATAGTTGTTGGTTTTGACCGGTTCCAGGTTCGATGCGCCGATGTCGAAACCACGGCGCGCATTGCGCAATTGAATGCCCACGTCGGGCAATTGGAAGCCCTGGCTGAAGGAGGCGTAGATCTCCTGGCCGAGTACCGGTGAGTAGACGATGCCCAGGTTCGACAGCACCGCATCGTAATGAACTTCGCCCCCCTTCACCGCCACCGGGGAGGCAGCGGTGGATTCGGACAACGGAACGAAGTCATCGAATTCGGCAGTGGAGTATTCGTAGCGCAGGCCGCCGTCGACAGACCAATGCTCATCAAAGCGATGCTGTAGCTGGGCGAACGCACCGGCGCTTCGCGTCCTCAGCGGGGGCATGTAGGTGAGCTTGCCGGTCTTGTCGAAGACCAGGCCGCCACTGGCGTCATAAACCGCAGGATCGAAGATATCGAGCGGCATGTCGCTGCGCTCCTGGTTATAGTCGCCACCCCACACCAGCTCGGTACTGCCGCTGTCGCCAAGTGGCGTGCGCAGGGTCAGGCGGCTGCCGAACACTTCGCTGTTCTGCATGATCTGGTCCACGTTGCCGCCGCGGGTAGCAACGGCACGGGCGTCGAACGGCGTGAAGCGGGTGAAGTAGTCCCGGTAGTACATCTGGGCAGAAAGCCGGCTGCCGAGAATGTCGAGATTCTCGTACTCCAGGTTCACCAGCGTGTTGCGAATGCGGTTCTGTTCGTCAAGATCCAGGCCTTTGATCGCATTGGCCGGCACAGAGCCTGCGGGGAGTTTCGCGACGCTTGGGTCTGTAGCGTAATCGGTGTCCTGGCGTGCATCGTAGTGGCTGACTGCAAGCTGGATTCGCTGGTTCTCGTCGATGTGCAGCCCCAGCTTGCCGCCGATGTTGTAGATGTTCGAATCGAACAGGTCGCCTTGACTGGGCTCCGGGGCGATCCGGTCGCCATGCGCATCGTACGAGGCACCGATGTGGCGGGTGCCGAAGTCGAACGCATAGTCCACTGCCCCCTGAGAGCCTGCGAAATACTGCTGGAACTGGCCCCCCAGGCCATCGCTGCCCAGGCGGGTAAGTGGCGAGGTGGCGCTGAGGCTGGTTTCGGCACGGTTTTCACCACCGGCAGGTCGTGTAGTGATGGAGATGATGCCCCCCGTGGCGCCGCTGCCGTAGATGGCGCTACTGCCACGGATGACTTCGACCCGTTCGATCAGCGCCGGGTCGATGTTGGCCAGGTTGCGCGAAGAGTCGCGGTTGGTGTTGAGCGGCACCCCGTCAACCATGACCAGCATGCTGCGCCCGCGCAGGGTCTGGCCATACTCGGTGATGGTGCGGCTGGAGTCGGACATGCCCGGAATCGCCTTGGCCAGTACCGTGGCCAGGCTCTCTGAACCCTGGCGCAGCTCCTGCAGTTGTTCATGCTCAAGAACGGTGGATTGCCGCGTTGCGGAAACCAGGCTGCTGCTGGTGCGCGAGGCGGTGATTTCCATCTGCGCCATTTCCACGGGCACGCTCTGGGTCACGGGGCTGGATGCAGGGGCACCCTGCGCGACGATGACGAACGTACGCTCATCCTTGGCCTGTACCTGCAAGCCACTGTCCTTGAGCAGCGTTTGAAGTGCTTGCTCAGGTGTGAACCGCCCTTTCACCGCAGGCGCGTTTCGCCCTGCACCGAGATCGCTGGCAAAGATGACCTGTACCGAAGACTGCTGTGCAAGGGCGTTGATGGCCTCCCCCAGCGGCGCGGCGGGGAGATCCACGTTCACCTTTTCCCGGCCCTGGGCCGACATTGCGATGAGCAGGCTACTGGCGAGCAATGACAGGCGTAGTTGGCGACTGCGGAGGGGAAAATGCACGTCTCGAGTTCCTTTTTCTGGTTGGGCTTTTTTCAATAGCCGCCATGGGAATCGAGAAACCCTACCTGCGCTTGAGCTTTATTTTTTTGCCGATTTACGTTGAATCCGGACGCTGCCATCCTCTGTTTTCAACACGGCGACGGGCAGGATGCTCGGTAGCAGATCCAGCAGTCGGTCGACATTGTGCGCTTCGAAGACCCCTGTCACCTTGAGTGCAGCCAAGCTTGGGTCGCTCAGCTCAATGGATGCCTTGCGATAGTGACGCAGCAACGACACCGCTTCATCCAGCGGCGTCTGCTCGAACACGATGCGATCATCTTTCCAGGCCATCGCCTTCAAGGCGTCGACCTTCGCAACCGGCATCAGTTGCCCGCCAATCGAGTCGACCTGTTGCCCTGGCCTGAGGGTGACAGGCGCGTGTTCTGCAGCTGCAGCGGTGACGTCCACGCGTCCACGGGCCAGGGTCACACGCACCGCGTCGTTATCCAGCCGGCGGACATTGAACAGCGTACCGAGCACCTCGACCTTCGCCAGGCCAGCGGACACTACGAAGGGGCGGTACACGGCCGAGGAGACATCGAAAAGCGCCTGCCCTGCGCGCAGGTCGACTTCGCGGCTGAGCAGACGCCAGCTGATATCGACATGCGTGCCACTGTCGAGCAGCAGTTTGCTTCCATCATTCAGCAGCACAGCACGCCGCTCACCACCAACGCCGGTAGCGAAACGCTCGCTCTTGTAGGCAGGGTTCAGCCAGGCCAGGCCTGCAAAGGCGATCGCAACCGCCAGCGTGATACCTGCCGACTTTGCTGCCTTCGAGGGCGCAGGCCTGGACGGCGGCATAGGGAACAGCTGCTTGAGCTCTTCACGATGTCGCCCAAGCGCCTCGTCCAGTGGCACCTGTTCGGGTTGCTTCGTCATGGGCGCACCTCATCACGCCCAAGCCGTTGCCTGCATGCCGCCAGCCCCAGGCGCAGGTGCTTTTCCACAGTCTTGATGGAAATACCGAGGCGAGTGGCTACTTCTGCCTGGGGGATTTGGTGAATCTTGTGCATGACGAAAACAGCTTGGCAGCGAGGAGGGAGGTCTGTGATCGCGTCGACGAGCAGTTGAAACTCGCGCTCGCTGTCATACCTGGTCATCGGGGTGGCTGCCGGGCAGGCCACCTCAGGCAGCTCGGAGACCGCCTCTACCCAGGCGCCCCGGCGGCGATCGCTACGATAGCGACTAATAGCGGTGTCGTGGGAGATTTTTCGTAGCAAGGCCAATGGGGTTCGAACGTCTTCTTTCTCACCGCGCTCAAGCAACTGCACGCACACGTCATGCACCACATCACGCGCCATGCTTCTGTCGCCGAAGCGTCGGCGAATGTGGTCCACCAGATCGTCATAGTGACGTACCAATGTAGACAGCAGCGTCGGTTTGGCGGGATCGAACGACACGATGCATCCTGGATAAGAGGTAGGCTCCGAAACAAGACACAAGTGTAAATGAGAAATAATTGCGAATAAACCAACTACCGCGTTGCGGTATGCTAAATCGCAGGAAGGTGAGCAATGGTCAGCCCGTTGGCAACGGCACTGGCTTCAAGCTTTGCGCGCTCCGCGCCCAGAAGGTTATACGCGGCTTGCAGCGTGGTGATCTTCGCTTGAATGTCGGCCATCTTGCTGGCCACCAACATCGCGCCTTGCGCACAATCGATCGTATTGCCCCGCTTGGCCGCAAGGATGTCGCCGATCTCGGCGAGCGAAAAACCGCCGCTCTGGGCACTTTGAATAAAGGCCAGATCAACAACGGTCTGGTCGCTGTAGCTGCGGTAGTTGTTGGCTTGGCGATGGGCCACGATAAGCCCGAGTTGCTCGTAATAGCGCAATGTATGGCGGCCGACTCCACTCCGGCGCTCCAACTCTCCAACATTCACAGTAAAAACTCCTTGACTGTAGAGTACGCTCTACACCTTAGCCTGCGCCGATCATTCAAACAAGGATTCAGGTATGAGCGTGGAGTGCTTCGTCACAGGCGGCAGTGGGTTTGTGGGTCAACATCTGCTGGCCCATCTTACCGCGACAGGGCATAAGACCTGGGTGCTCATGCGCAACCCTGAAAATATCGGACGCCTCAAAGAGCAAGTCGGGCAACTGGGAGGTAACCCTGCGTATATTCATGCAGTTGGGGGAGATATCAGCAGGGATGGGCTCGGACTCAGCGAAACAGGCAGGCAATGCGTAGCATCGGTCGCTGTGGTCTTCCACCTCGCGGCGCAGTTTACCTGGGGCCTGACAATGGAGCAGGCCCGCGCAGTCAATGTACAAGGGGCGCGGAACGTCGCCAGGCTCGCGGCGAGCCTGCGTATCCGCTTGCTGATGGTGGGCGGTTATATGCTGCAGAACCTTACCCATCTTGCAAGTATCGGGGTTGATAACGAGCGCCCTGAAAACACCAATTGGCCTGCAGTCTACGGCCGTGTGGGTGGCTACGAAGGCAGCAAGCTGGAGTCCCATTTCGCCGTCATCCGTTACATGCAGGAAGTAGGCGCAGATTACGCGATCGTTCATCCTGCTACGGTGTGTGGTCACAGCGAGAGTGGACACATCCCTGAAGGACAACCTCTGGTGGATCTCATTCGAAATCTGGCACTGGGCCGGTTCAAGGCTGTCCCGGGTTCCGCCAGGCACTGGTTGCCATTGGTCAGCGTCGATTACCTGGTAAAGATGATGACCTGCGTGGCGTTCGACCCGTCAATGGCCAACCGGCAGGTGCTGGCGCTGTATGAGCACACGCCGAACCTACAGGGTATGCTCGAACAATTGGCACAAACGCTGAATACAAGGGCTCCCCGCCGCCATGTACCTATAGGATTGCTGAAGTGGCTATTGGCGATTCCCGGACTGGCCACCCGATTATCGATCAGCGCCGAGTCGCTGAACTTCGTCCAGACGCAGCGCTTCGACATGAGTGACAGCCAGCAACTGGAACTCAAGTATCAGCTGGCACATCCCGACATGGCGCGAACGTTGGAAAAGACCGTGCATTACGTCCAGGGTTACTTGCCCAATCGTCATGTTCACACTTCTGCAAACCCTGCCGGGAAATAACAAACGGGTTGTGAAAGAGCGCGTAATCCCGCCACCCATTTTTCACTCGGATGCAAACGACGGTCGTTCCGCGAACCATGCCACCGCCAGCTCCTTGAACGCCTCGGCCGAAGGCGTCAGCGGATAGCGCTGATCATGCGCCAGTACAATGCTATGCGTTGGCAGTTTCTCCAGGGTCGGCCTGCAGACCAGCGCTTGACCATCATAACTACGGTCACCAAACGGCCGGGTATAAATCAGCGCCACGCCAAACCCGTTGGCGACGAGGCTGCGCTGCAACTCGAACGTGCGCACACGGTGCACAACGGCGGGTGAAAGATCGTAAAAGCTGAACAGGTCCAACACATGCTGCCAACTGTGGACCTGATCGGTAACGACCAGCGTGTGTTCGGATAGCGCCTTGAGACTGACACGCGATTCCTTGGCCAGCGGGTGATCGGCCGACAACAGTACCTGAGCTGTCAGTTCACACAACTGGGTGCATTGCGTATTCGGCGGCAAACCCAGATCGTAGGTGATTGCCAACTCTATCGCCCCTTCACCCAGCCGCTTGCCAACATAGTCGAAACTGCCTTCGCGCATATCGACAGTGACCCTTGGGCAGGACTCCTGCATCCGCCGCACAATTTGTGGCAGGCAATAGGGCGCCAGGTCTTCAAAGCATCCGACCACCAGTTCGCCGACGCACTCCCCTGCATTGGCATTGATCTCGGCGAAGGTGCGAGCCTCTGCCAGAACGCGACGGGCCTGGACCATGACGGTGCGACCGAACGGGGTCAGCGATATCCCGAGGCCCCGTTGGCGCACGAAAATCGATTGGCCCAACACCTCTTCCAGTTCGGTGATGGCCGCCGAAATGGAGGGCTGTGAAACATGAAGCTCCATGGCGGCAGTCGTCAGGTTACCGTGCTTGGCCGCGGCTAGCGCATAGCGAAGCTGGCGCAGTGTGAACTTCATAGCTTTTTCCGTTGTGATACATCAGCACATATTATTTTATCCTTTTTTGAGGTTGTGAAATATTTCTCCTGCGCAGTGGCCACCGATCAGAAGTGCCACGCCAACGCCGATTACAAGGCTTATCAGCCCGTTTGGCGACCCTCTTTGGGCCGGATGCCCTCAACTGCCGCACTCCATTCTTGTTTGGGAGCGTCACAATGAAAATTACAAAGGCTCTGTTGACCACGACACTATCGTTCGGGCTGCTGGCGGCGGCTGACGCCAGCCAGGCGGCCGGCTGGTGCGAGTCTGGCAAACCGGTGAAATTCGCAGGTTTGAACTGGGAAAGCGGGATGCTGCTCACTGACGTGATGCAGTTCGTGCTGAAGCATGGTTATGGCTGCGATACCGATAGCCTGCCGGGTAACTCCATTTCCATGGAAAACGCACTGAGCAGCAACGATATTCAGGTGTTTGCCGAAGAGTGGGTGGGGCGCAGCGAGGTGTGGAACAAGGCTGCGGCTGCGGGCAAGGTGGTTGGCGTCGGCGCGCCGGTCGTTGGTGCGGTCGAAGGTTGGTATGTGCCGCGTTATGTGATCGAAGGCGATGCCAAGCGCAAACTTGAAGCCAAGGCACCGAACCTCAAGAACATCGCCGACCTGGGGCAATACGCCGAAGTATTCAAGGACCCGGAAGAGCCGGACAAGGGGCGCTTCTACAATTGCCCGGCCGGCTGGACCTGCGAGCTGGACAACAGCGCGATGCTGAAAAGCTACGGCCTGGAAAGCACCTATACCAATTTCCGCCCTGGCACCGGCCCGGCACTGGATGCTGCCGTACTGTCGAGCTACAAGCGTGGCGAGCCCATACTGTTCTACTACTGGTCGCCGACGCCGCTGATGGGCCAGCTGGACCTGGTCAAGCTGGACGAAAAGCCGGGCGTGGATAAATCCCTGACCATCAAGGTGGGTGTGTCGAAGACCTTCCACGAGCAAGCGCCGGAACTGGTGGCGGTGCTGGAAAAGGTCAACCTGCCGGTCGATCTGCTTAACCAGAACTTGGGGCGCATGACCAAGGAACGTATCGAATCGCCGGAACTGGCCAGGTTGTTCCTCAAGGAACACCCCGAAGTCTGGCACAGCTGGGTCAGCGAAGACGCAGCCAAAAAGGTAGACGCGGCACTCTGAGCGTGTGGGCTCCTCCGGCGCCTGCCGGGTAAGACACGACAGTCCGCTTCATACACTTGCTCGAGAGAATTCCATGTTTCCCAAAAACTTCACGTTTTCCATTGCCGACTGGGTCAATGGCTGGGTCGACGCGCTTGTAACCAACTACGGTGACGTGTTCCGGCACATCTCCGACACCCTGCTGTGGGCCATCGTCAACCTCGAAGGCCTGCTGCGCGCAACCCCCTGGTGGCTGACGCTGGCCATCGTCGCGGGTATTGCCTGGCACGCCACCCGCAAGGTCGTGCCCACTGCCGTGATCGTCGGCCTGCTCTTTCTGGTCGGTGCGGTCGGGCTCTGGGACAAGCTGATGCAGACCCTGGCGCTGATGCTGGTGGCAACGCTGATATCGGTCCTGGTCGGCATTCCGCTGGGTATCCTGTCGGCGCGCAACGATCGCCTGCGGGCAGTGTTGATGCCGCTGCTCGACATCATGCAAACCATGCCCAGCTTCGTGTACCTGATTCCGGTGCTGATGCTGTTCGGCCTGGGCAAGGTGCCGGCGATCTTTGCCACCGTCATCTATGCCGCCCCGCCGCTGATTCGCCTGACCGACCTGGGCATTCGCCAGGTGGATGGCGAGGTCATGGAGGCGATCAATGCATTCGGTGCCAATCGCATGCAACAACTGTTCGGCGTGCAGCTGCCACTGGCGTTGCCGAGCATCATGGCCGGTATCAACCAGACCACCATGATGGCCCTGTCGATGGTGGTCATCGCGTCGATGATCGGTGCCCGTGGCCTGGGTGAAGACGTCCTGGTCGGCATCCAGACCCTGAACGTGGGCCGCGGCCTTGAAGCCGGCCTGGCCATTGTGATTCTGGCGGTTGTGATCGACCGCATTACCCAGGCCTATGGCCGACCACGGCATGGGGTGGGCAAATGAGCGCCAAGCAAGCGATGAACAAGATCGAAGTCAAAAACGTCTTCAAGGTGTTCGGTGCCCGCGCCGAAGATGCCCTGAAAATGATCCGCCAGAAAAAAACCAAAGATCAGGTCCTGGCCGAAACCGGCTGCGTGGTCGGGGTCAACGATCTGTCGTTGTCCATCGGCAGCGGTGAAATCTTCGTGATCATGGGGCTGTCGGGCTCGGGCAAGTCGACCCTGGTGCGTCACTTCAACCGCCTGATCGACCCGACCAGCGGTGAGATCCTGGTCGATGGCGAAGACATCCTGCAATACGACCTGCAAGCCCTGCGCGAATTCCGCCGGCACAAGATCAGCATGGTGTTCCAGAGCTTCGGCCTGTTGCCGCACCGCACCGTGCTGGACAACGTCGCTTACGGCCTGAAAGTGCGTGGCGAGAGCAAGGCCTTGTGCACCGAGCGCGCCCTGCACTGGATCAACACCGTGGGCCTGAAGGGTTACGAAAAGTCGTACCCGCACCAGTTATCAGGCGGCATGCGTCAGCGCGTCGGCCTGGCCCGTGCCTTGGCAGCCGACACCGACATCATCCTGATGGACGAAGCCTTCAGTGCCCTCGACCCGCTCATTCGCGCCGAGATGCAAGACCAGTTGCTGGAACTGCAAAAGACCCTGCACAAGACCATCGTCTTCATCACCCACGACCTGGACGAAGCGGTGCGTATCGGCAACCGGATTGCCATTCTCAAGGACGGTCGCCTGATCCAGGTCGGCACGCCGAAAGAAATCCTCTACCAGCCTGCAGACGAATACGTAGACCGTTTCGTGCAGCGCCGTGTAGCTTCGCTCTAAGGAACCGCGTGTATGTCACATGCCGAAAAAATCATCATCGCCGACGCGCCAGTTCGCTGGCAGGACGTGGTGGCAGTGGCCCGACACGGGGCAAAGCTTGAGCTGGCCCCATCGGCCTGGGCGCGGATCGAGAACGCCCAGGCGATTGTCCGGCGCATCGTGTCCAGCGGTGAACGCGCCTATGGCGTCAACACCGGGCTTGGCGCCTTGTGCAATGTTTCGCTGCAGGATGAACAGCTCAGCCAGCTGTCGCATAACACCTTGCTCAGCCACGCCTGTGGCGTGGGCACAGCGCTGTCAGACGAACAGACCCGCGCGATCATGTGCGCAGCGATCATCAATTTCTGCCAGGGCCGTTCCGGCCTTCAGCGCAAGGTGGTCGAGGCGCTGCTGACCTTGCTTAACCAGCACATCACCCCGCAGGTTCCGAAACAGGGGTCTGTGGGGTATCTGACCCACATGGCACATATCAGCATCAGCTTGCTGGGCGTCGGCCAGGTCAGTTATCGCGGCCAGATCGTGCCGGCCCGGCAAGCCTTGGACGAGGTCGGCCTGGCGCCGGTCAAACTCGGCGCCAAGGATGGCCTGTGCCTGGTCAACGGTACCCCTTGCATGACGGGCCTGAGCTGCCTGTCCTTGGACGACGCCACGCGCCTGAGCCAATGGGCGGACATCATCGGCGCCATGAGCTTCGAGGCCCTGCGAGGCCAACTCGATGCCTTCGACCCCGAAATCATCGCGATGAAACCGCACCCCGGCATGCAGCGCGTGGGCAGTAACTTGCGTCGCCTGCTCGACGGCAGCGAAATCATCGCCAATAGCCATGGCATTCGCACCCAGGATGCCTTGAGCATTCGCTCGATTCCGCAGGTTCATGGCGCCGCGCGCGATCAGCTGGATCACGCTGCGCGGCAGATCGAAACCGAACTCAACTCCACGACCGACAACCCCATGTTGCTCGGTACACCCGAGTCGTATCGCGTGGTGTCCCAGGCGAATCCGCACGGCCAGTCGGTGGCCATGGCGGCCGACTTGCTGGCCATCGCGGTGGCCGAGATCGGGGCGATTGCCGAGCGCCGACTCGATCGCCTGATCAACCCGCTGGTCAGCGGCTTGCCGGCTTTCCTGGTCAGCCAACCGGGTGTGAATTCGGGCATGATGATTGTCCAGTACGTGGCTGCTTCACTGTGTGCAGAAAACCGTCAGCTCGCACAACCGGCAGTCGTCGACAACTACGTCACCTCTGGCTTGCAGGAGGATCACCTGAGCATGGGCACCAACGCCGGGTTGAAGCTGCACCGCGCCCTTGAGAACTGTACGCAGATCCTTGCCATCGAATACCTGTTGGCGGCCCAGGCATTCGAGTTCCTCAAGGAGCAGCGCTTTGGCGCAGGTACCCACGTAGCCTGGAGGTTACTGCGCGAACGGGTGCCGGCCTATGCCCAGGACCGTTGGCTGGCCCCGGACATCGCCAGCAGTGCATCGATCCTGAAGGATCCCGGCCTGCTGGGTGCTGCCTTTCCTTGGCTGGCGTGACGCGTGCTGAACGGCGCCGTACGATGGATTGTGCGCTTGGCGAACAGCGCCAGGGTGTTCACACTACAGCGCTTGATGCTGCCCCAAAGGATTACTCATGCTCTACATCGTCATGCTTGGCGGTCGCCACCCTCGAGCCCGTATCGAAGTCCACGATGTGGTCTTCGCCCAGGCCGACACCCTGGAACAGCTCCATCCCCAGTTGCGCGAAGCCTGGTTCGGCAGCGCACAAGGCCTGCACATCGACTCCTGGCTGGAAGTGGCCGGGGTCGATGGCTACCGGGTCGAACTGAGCCAAGTAGCCCCCGGCCCCGGCGCCATGCGCTTGTTTTTCCTGAACCTGGGCGGTTATGAACGGCAGGTATTCGGCGAAGCTCACCGGTACCTGCTGGTGGCGGCTGTCGACAAGGCCGAGGCCAAGCGCCTGGGCAAGCAACGCATGGCAGAAGATTGGCTCAAGCCGCATACCGACGCCGTGCTGGATGTCGACGATTGCCTGCCGGTCGACCTGGTGGCAGGACGCTATGTGCATCTGGTCAAGGGTGAGCATGCGGGTATCCGCCAGTTCAGCGACTACATCCTGCTCTGAAGCCTATGAGCCCAGGTCAGAACCAGCCCGTTTTTTGACCCGAAAACCCTGCCAAACGAAAACAGTGACTCGGCATTGACCGGCTGGAAGTTGCTGAAGCCTTCGCGAATCAGGCGGCCGAAGTTGACCCCGGCGATCGACACCAGCGCTTTATACGCTCAGAGGTTTGCCTGGAAGAACGGCGTCAGATGCTGCAAGGCCTTATGCACGCCCGGGCCGTCGTACAGGTCCATGTGCGCCAAGCCGTCGAGCACCACCAACTCTTTGTTACCCTGTGCCTTGGCGTGCAATTCCTGGCTGTGCCACAGCGAACCGGCTTCGCTGCCGGCGATGACCAGCGTTGGCTGGGTCAGCAACTGCTCGACCAGGTCGAAGGCATCGAAGGCGACCCAGGCGCCCAGGCCGTTCATCAGCATCTTGTTCTGCGCGTTGGGGTGCTGGGCGCGAGGCGTAAGGTAGTAGTCGGCGGCTTCTTGCAGGTCACGGGGCGCGCTGGTGTCGCCCAGTTGCGGCACATAGGGGGCGTACACAGGCTCGGCGCCGGCCGCTTCGGCCGTACGTTGCCCGGCCAGGGCATCGAGCAGCGGCAGCAGGTCGTTGATCGAGCCCTTGCCCTCCCAGCCTTTGCGGGTGGCCGTGCCTACATTGACCGCGCTGGCGGTGGCCAGCGCCTTGATGCGGCGGTCGACCGAGGCGGCCTTGGCCGCAAACCCGCCACCGGCGCAGATCCCCAACACACCGATACGCTGGGCGTCGACAAAGCCCAGGGTGGTCAGGTAATCAACCGCGCTGTACACATCGACCACACGGTTCATCGGCTCATCGAGGAAGTGCGGCTCGCCGCCGCTGGCGCCCTGGTAGGACGCATCGAAGGCCAGGGTGACGAAGCCCTGCTCGGCCAGCAGCCGGGCATAAGTGCCCGCAGCCTGCTCTTTCACGCCGCCACCTGGGTGGACGGTGACGATCGCAGGGTACTGCTTGTCTTCTTCGAACGCAGCCGGCAGGTAAAGGTGGCCAGCCATCACGATGTTGCGGTTGTTGAGCTGGACGTCTTGCATGGTGTTGCCTCCGGGAGGGCAGCGCGCCGGGCAAGGGCGCGGGTGCTGGATTGCGCAGGGCGATATGCTTGCGCGGGTTGGCTGCTGCAACCGCCCTTCGTTGGAGACAAGTATAGAAAGCAAGGGGCCCCGCCTTATTGCCTGATTCGATGCGTTGTTTGCACGTTTCAAGGAAAGTGCGCGGTCATCGAGCACCATCCGAACCAGCCAGGGCCCAAGGACTAATCTGGACGAGTGAAGGCTGCCGCCGCTATGTTTAAACGCCATAGCGTTGAAATGATTGATGTTTTTTTAACGTTTTTTTGGCAATTGCTTCCTTATGGTGTCGGTCCGGTCCCTGAGGTAGCTGAAGATGAAATCGCCCTCTCCTGCTCAGTCACATGACACTGTCATCACCGAGGCCGCCTCTTGGTGCCTGCGCATACATGATGAGGCGTGCAGCGCCGAAGACCATGCAGCCTTCGAGCGTTGGCTACAGGCAGATCCGCTGCATACCTTCGAATACGCCAAAATGCTGGAAATCTGGGACCTCAGCGAAAAGTTGGCCGATTGCCCCACCCGTGCAAAAAAACTGCTCACCCTCTCCGCGGCTCGCGAGGAAGGTACGCTAGACATGTAGCGTGCCCCACAGTGCTGCGTGATCCTCAGCACCGCGGCGATTCTGCTCCGCACATCAGGCCGGTAACCCTGCTCCTGAGCTGCGCAATGCAGCGTCACAACCCATCACCGCAAAACCGCGTTTGGATGGTAGACTTCACCCCGGGTGCTAGCTGCATAACGCAGCAACGCAGGTTAAAGAACAGCGCAGGTCGGGCCGCCTTGCGGGGTTACTTGCGCCTATGCAAAAAATTCGAATCCCCCTTGCCCAACAACTGGCCTGTCGTGCGTTCGCCACGCTTGAGCGCTTCCTGCATGTCGAGGCCGTGAGTGGTTTCGTACTGCTCATCGCCGCCCTGGCTGCACTCGCTTGGGCAAACTCTTCACTCGCTGATAGCTATGATGCGCTCTGGCACACACCGCTCACGTTCGGTGTGGGTTCGATGGTCTTCTCGCAATCCCTGCACTTCTGGATCAATGATGGCCTGATGACCATCTTCTTCCTGGTGGTCGGCATGGAGATCCGCCGGGAAATCCACGAAGGCGCGCTGGCAAGCCTGCGCCAAGCCACCCTCCCCATGGCGGCAGCCGTTGGCGGCGTGGTTGTACCTGCCCTGATCTACCTGGCGTTCGCTCATGCACCACAAGAACAGAACGGCTGGGCAGTCCCCACGGCGACCGACATCGCCTTCGCGGTTGGCGTGCTCGCCTTGCTTGGCAAATCGATCCCGTCCAACGTGCGTATCTTCTTGCTGGCACTTGCGATCATCGACGACATCATCGCGGTGCTGATCATTGCCATCTTCTATTCGGGCGGCCTGGACTACGCAGGCTTTGGTGTTGCCATCATCGGCATCCTGCTGGTTGTCGGGCTGCAGAAGATCGGCGTTGGCTCGGCCTACGCTTACGTGATTCCGGGCGCAATTACCTGGCTCGGCGTGCTGATGACCGGCGCCCACCCCACACTGGCGGGTGTGGTGCTTGGGCTCATGACACCCGTTCGCTCAGCGCCCATGGGTGAGCGCCCTGTGGATGCCGTCAAACGGTTTTCCAACGACCTGTTCGGCAGCGCAAAAGCGCCAGAGCAGGACAGCAGCAACCTGATTGACCCACTGAAACGCCTGCGGTTTGCCCAACGTGAAATGGTACCGCCTGTGGTGCGGGTCCAGAGTGCACTGCACCCCTGGGTCGCTTTCGTGATAATGCCCCTGTTCGCGCTGGCCAATGCCGGGGTCGGGCTGTCTGGGGTAGACCTGTCTTCCCAAGGGCCATACCACGTCATGCTCGCTGTCACCCTGGCACTTGTCCTGGGCAAGCCCTTGGGCATCGTCGGCATCAGCTGGCTAATGGTGCGCCTGGGTTGGTGTGAGCTGCCCAAGGGTGTCACCTGGAGTGGCATTACCTTGATCGGCTTGCTGGCAGGTATCGGTTTCACCATGTCGATCTTTATTGCCAACCTTGCCTTTGTCGACCCAAGCGCACTGGGTGCAGCCAAGCTCGGCATCCTTACCGGGTCGCTCATTGCTGCCACCGTCGGGCTGCTGTGGGGCGCAGTCAGTGTTAGAAAAGCCGCCAGTGCCAAGCCACTGAACGCCAGCTAGCACGGCACCGTTCGCGGGCCGCGCTGAATCTCAGCGGCCCGCATTTCTGGCTCGTTACAGCAACCGACAAGTTGGTCTGCTCCTTGCTACACAACTGGCAAGCCGACGGTGATCGGTACCCACAATCACACTGCCGCTTTGGCGTTATCCGAATACTGCAACCACCCTCCGGTAACTGCAGACCCCTCGGGCCAGAACGGTGCAGCCATGATTGCCTGTGTAACGAGAGGTGACAATGATCATCAACGATACAAGCCTTGCGAGTGGTGAATGCTTCAGTGAGTTGCAACTGTTCACCGAACAGAACCAGTTATTCCTGCATTACGACCTGGACAACGTGCGCAGCAGTGTCGGGCGGATATTCAAACCCCATGAACTGTCCGCCGTACGCACCGGCGAGACGGTAGCGGCAAGCATGCACCATGTGGTCCGTGGGGGCCTGTCGCTGGGGCGCCTGGAGTATGCGACGGAGGTCAATATCGACCCCGGGCGGCTTGAGGATTTCTACCTGGTCCAGATCCCCATCCACGGCGGCGCAACCATCCGCTGCGAAGGCCTGGAGTTCGAATCCTCTCCCTTGGTGGCCTCGCTGCTGTCACCCAGCCTGCCAGCGCGCATGCGTTGGCAAGGTGGTGCGCCGCAACTGACACTGCGCATCGAACAGGCCGACATGGCCTACCACTGCCGCCAGCACATCCCCCAGGCCAGCCAGCGCCTGCCGCGTTTCGACCCGCGCCTGGACTTCTCGCGCCCGGGCGCCGCCTATTTCCTGCAACTGCTCAACACCCTGGTCACCGCCATCGGCAGCCCGGAGCACCCGCTGCACCAACCGCTGGTGCTCAAGCAATTTGAATCGGCACTGCTCAATTCGCTGCTGTATGGCCAGCCCCACAGTGCGCTGGACAACCTCGACCGCCCGGCAGAAAGCACTGTCTCGCCCTACTTCATCAAGCGCACCGAGGCCTTTATCCGAGAGCACCTGCACGAGCCGCTCAGCGTCGAGTCGCTGGCCGAACAGGCTGGCGTCAGTGTGCGCACCTTGTTCGCGGGCTTTCGCACCTTCCGCAATACCAGCCCGATGGCCTACCTGCGCGAGCTGCGCCTGGAGCAGGTGCATGAGGAACTGACCCGCAACGAGCAAGCTTCAGTGACCGATGTGGCGTTCAAATGGGGTTTCGCCCACTTGGGGCGGTTCGCTCAGGAGTACAAACGTCGCTATGGGGAACTGCCCTCGGCGACCCGACGGTTTCGGGCATCCTGAGGGATGGCGCGGTTGCCTCAGCGCAATCGCGCCAGTGTAGCGGATGGCGACTCACCGAACGCCTTGCGATAATCGCTGGCAAAGCGACCCAGATGACTGAAGCCCCACTCCAGCGCCACACTGGAGACACTGGCCGAGGCTCCGCCATTCAACAGCGCACTGCGCGCCGCTGCCAACCGATGATGCTTCAGGTAGGCCATGGGTGTCAGCCCATGATGGCGGCGAAAAGCCTCGTAGAGTTTTTCCCGCGACACCCCCGCGACCTGCTCCAGATCATCCAGGCGCAAGGTTTCACGGGCATGCTGGTGAAGAAACTGGCGGGCACGCACCAGATACTCTGGAACGCGCTCCATTGCGCCCGGCTCCAGCTCCGCCGAATAGTTGCTCGGCTGGGCCAGCAGCAGGCCGCGAATCAGCAGGCATTCCATATCACGCGCCAACCGCGGCTGCCCATACAGCGCGCTCATCTGCGGCCAGTGCTCCAGCACTTGGCGGATGCTCAACCACCAGGCTGCCACCGCCGTGCAGCCGGTATCCATTTCTGCACGAAAACGGATTGGCTCGGCCAGCGGCCGCTGCAACAAGGCTTCGGCCACTTCCTCAAGCGCCTGCCGGCGGATCACCACCTGAAGTTTCTCGCAGTCCCCTCCCAGCTCCAGCGAATGGGATTCGAGGGGTGACACCACCAGGCCGCATGCTGCGTCGGATCGCACCTGGGCCCGCCCGCTGCGCAGGCGCTGCCGGCCGCGCAGTGGCAGGCTGATGCTGTAGGCGTCGAGGGAGCGGATATCGATGTTCACCTCCGTGCCGTAGGCGATACGCCCAAGCACCGTGCCCAACGCCGGCAGGCGCGTACCCAGGTGGCTGAAGCACAGCTGCTCCGGGTGCCGGGAGCGCAACTGGTGCGGGCCACAGATCTCGCTCATCCATTGCTGGGCCAGGCCCAGTTCGGCACAGCGATTGTGCAGCGTGGCAGCGACGCTGTGCATGGGCATCTCCCGTCAAAACAATGGTCTGGCTCGATTGTCCGGCGCAGTGCGGCCTCGCCACTATCCATTTTCTGCAGCTATTTGCAACCGTGTCATCCACGCACTGCAACGCCGGAAAAAATGGCTGATCAACGCCCATTAAGTGGCTAGAGCGAATGTGCTGCCAGCGCTTCAATCGTGCACACAACCCCAACAATGAGGACACGCCTGATGAGCGCCCGCAGCCTGACCCAATGGCAAACCTACGTCCAGGGTTGCCTGGACTTTCGCCCCGTCGAGGGGGTCTATCGCGTCGCCCGCGATATCTTCACCGAGCCAGAGCTGTTCGACCTGGAGATGGAGCTGATTTTCGAGAAGCAGTGGATCTACGCCTGCCACGAAAGTGAAATCGCCAAGCCCAACGACTTCATCACCCTGCGCGCCGGTCGCCAGCCGATGATCATCACCCGTGACGGCAACGGCGAGCTGCATGCGCTGATCAATGCCTGCCAGCACCGCGGCGCCACCCTCACCCGCCAAGGCTCGGGCAACCAGTCCACCTTCACCTGCCCGTTCCACGCCTGGTGCTACAAAAGCGATGGCCGGCTGGTCAAGGTCAAGGCCCCCGGCGAATACCCGGAAGGTTTCGACAAGGCCACGCGAGGCCTGCGCAAGGCGCGTATCCAGAGCTACAAGGGCTTTGTCTTCATCAGCCTCGACAGCAACGCCAACGACTCGCTGGAAGACTTCCTGGGTGATGCACGGATCTTCTTCGACATGATGGTCGCCCAGTCGCCCACCGGCGAACTCGAAGTGCTACCCGGCAAATCGACCTACACCTACGACGGCAACTGGAAGCTGCAGAACGAGAACGGCCTGGACGGTTATCACGTGTCCACCGTGCACTACAACTACGTGTCTACCGTGCAGCACCGCCAGCAGGTCAACGCGGAAAAAGGCGGCAGCGGCAGCACCCTGGACTACAGCAAGCTGGGCGCCGGTGATGCCGAGACCGACGACGGCTGGTTTACCTTCCACAACGGCCACAGCCTGCTGTTCAGCGACATGCCCAACCCCGCCGTACGCCCCGGCTACGCCAGCGTCATGCCACGACTGGTCGAGGAATACGGGCAGACTCGTGCCGAATGGATGATGCACCGCCTGCGCAACCTCAATATCTACCCGAGCCTGTTCTTCATGGACCAGATCAGCTCGCAGCTGCGCATCGTCCGCCCGGTGGCCTGGAACAAGACCGAGGTCATCAGCCAGTGCATTGGGGTCAAGGGCGAGTCCGCTGCCGACAGGCGCAACCGTATTCGCCAGTTCGAGGACTTCTTCAACGTCTCGGGCATGGGCACGCCAGACGACCTGGTGGAGTTCCGCGAGCAGCAGCGCGGTTTCCAGGCCCGCCTGGAGCGCTGGAGCGACATCTCACGAGGCCATCACCGCTGGGCAGACGGCCCCACGCCCAACAGCGAGGCGCTGGGCATTCAACCGGTGCTGACCGGCCGCGAATTCACCCACGAAGGGCTCTACGTCAACCAGCACGGCACCTGGCAGCGCCTGCTGCTCGAAGGCCTGGCCCGCCGTGCGCTGCAACTCAAGGAGGTTCAGGCATGAACATCTCCCAGCACTACGCCATCGAACAATTCCTGATCCGCAAGGCCGAACTCTGCGACGCCCAGGACTGGGACGCCTATCTGGAACTGTTCGATGCAGACAGCGAATTCCACCTGCCGCAGTGGATCAGCGAGCACCGCTATGTAGAAGACCCGGACCAGGGCCTGTCCTACATCTACTACGCCGACCGCTCCGGCCTGGAAGACCGGGTATTCCGCCTGCGCACGGGCAAGTCCGCAGCTTCCACGCCGCTACCTCGCACCTTGCATCAGGTCAGCAACCTGCGGCTGCGTACGCTGGGCGACAACGAGTTCGAAGCACGCGTGGCCTGGCACACCCTGTACACCCGTCAGGGCCAGCAGAGCAGTTTCTTCGGCCACTGCACCTATCGCCTGCGACAGGCCGGCGAGACATTCCGCATTCGCCGCAAGCATGTACTGCTGCTCAACGACACCATCGATTCCGTGCTCGACTTCTACCACCTCTGAGGGCCGCCAGCATGACCCATAACGTTGCCCTCAGCTTCGCCGACGGCAAGACCTTCTTCATTGCCGTCAAGCCCGGCGAACTGCTGCTCGACGCTGCACTGCGCCAAGGCATCAGCCTGCCGCTGGACTGCCGCGAAGGCGTCTGCGGCACCTGCCAGGGCCGCTGCGAGGCCGGTCGCTATGAGCAGGACTACGTCGACGACGAGGCCCTGAGTGCCCACGACCTGGCCCAACGCAAGGTACTGGCCTGCCAGACCCGCGTGCAGTCCGATGCCACCTTCTACTTCGACCACGATTCCAGCCATTGCCATGCTGGAGAACCCCTGCTGCTGCGCAGCCGCGTAACCGATGTGGAGCTGGTATCGGCCAGCACCGCCATCCTGCACCTGGATGCCAGCGAGCAGCCAGACACCCTGCACTTCCTGCCCGGCCAGTATGCCCGCTTGCAAGTGCCCGGCACCGATCAATGCCGTGCCTACTCATTCGCCAACCGGCCAAACCCTGGCAACCAGCTGCAGTTCCTGATTCGCCTGCTGCCAGACGGTGTGATGAGCAACTTCCTGCGCGAGCACTGCACGCCCGGCATGGAAATGCTGCTGGAGGCGCCGCTGGGCAGTTTCTACCTGCGTCAGGTGGAACGGCCGTTGGTGATGGTGGCGGGCGGCACTGGCCTGTCGGCGTTCCTCGGCATGCTCGACGAGATTGCCGAGCGTGGTGACTGCGGCTACCCGATCCAACTGTTCTACGGCGTCAACCAGGAAGCCGACCTGTGCGAAACCGCGCGTCTGGAGGCCCTGCGCGAGCGCATTCCCGGCTTTGAGTTCACCCCCGTGGTCAGCCAGCCCGGCGCCAGCTGGAGCGGGAGGCGCGGTTACATTCACGAGCACTTCGACCGTGAGCGACTGGTTGCCACGCCGTTCGACATGTACCTGTGCGGCCCGCCCCCCATGGTCGAAGCCGTGAAGAGCTGGGTCGCCGAGCAGGCCCCGGCCGGGGTGCAGGTTTACGCCGAGAAGTTCCTGCAAAGCGCCAGCCGGCGCTAACCCTGAAATAACGGCACAACAGAGGTAGACACAATGAGCCTGGGCATTTCTTGGAATGCCCGGGCTCAGTACATTCTGTGACAGGTCCTGTACATCCTTCTGCTAGCTGGCAGAACACATCACTCATCGAGTTAGCAGGGCCCCTGTGGGAGCAAGCAGCGCAGAGGATGGCACCGGCTCCGCCAGTGTTCGCGGGTGTACGACCTAATGCCAGTCAGTTGAGGTTATTGGGGCCGCTTTGCGGCCCATCGCCGGCAAGCCAGGCTCCCACAGGTACAGCGCATGGCTTGAGTGCGATGCGGTCGGTGTGGGAGCTGGCTTGCCGGCGATGGGCTGCGCA
Organism: Pseudomonas sp. LLC-1; assembly: GCF_002992185.1. NCBI lineage: Bacteria > Pseudomonadati > Pseudomonadota > Gammaproteobacteria > Pseudomonadales > Pseudomonadaceae > Pseudomonas > Pseudomonas sp. LLC-1. The sequence goes on from NZ_LUVY01000018.1 coordinate 158,938, forward strand.
GCAGCCCCGATTGGCTTAACTGACTGGCATTGGGGCAAGCCCGCTCCCACACCGATCGCGCCAGCTTTCAGATTTTGTGCAAGACAGTTGCAAGCACAGGTAATGCACAACAAACCACAAAAAAGCCTGCCACAAGGGCAGGCCAAAATCACGTCAAGGCGCGCACGCCGCCTCGATCAGAAGTGGTGGATATAGCGCACCTGCAACCGCGAGCCGTCCGGGCGGTTTTCCACGTCCTGCTCGAAATAGGCGTTGAACACGAGGTGATCGTCCTTGGAAAAGCTGTACATCGCACCCGGCCCGATTGCCCAGACCTTTTCCCGGCGCCCAGAGACTTCATGGCCATCTACCCGGGTGTCACTGATCTGCTTGAGCCAGTACCCGTTGATGCCCAGGCGCAGTTGCGGGGTGACCGCATACTCGGTAGCGAAGTTGGCGTGCAGCGCCTGGCCAGCCTGAATATCGTCGGCATCGCCAAAGCCGTAGTTGGGGTCGTGGTTCTTGAAGTTGTAGAGGTAATGCGCACGCACCGAGGCGGTCCAGTCGGGGGTGAACCAATAGGTCGCCGCCCAATAGGGGTTGAAAGAAACCGCATTGTTGCCGGGGTTGATGTCCTTCTTGTCGCTGTACTCGCCGGTGGGCAGGTTGACCTGCAATTCGATGCGGTGGACAAAGCGTGGGCCGTCCGGCCCCATGATCGGGTCGAACTGGATGAACGGCCCGATCAGCCAGTCACCCACCCCGCCCTGGTCCTTCAGGGCCGCGTTGTTCAAACCGTCATCGACTTTCATCCGGGTGACGATAGGCAACACCGTGTTCAGGCCCAGGCTGGCGTTGCCAACGCGCAGCTCAGACAGGTAGCTGACCTGCGTCACCGCCACCTGATAGTCCAGCTGGGTCTTCGGCAAGCCCAGCTTGTCGCCGTTCTTGTCTACCAGCCGGTTCGCGCTGTAGTTCTGGAAGTACTGTTGCAGGTACCAGCCCGGCCCCGCCGGCAGGCCGCCGTCGAGAAAGCTGGTCAGGCCCAGGTTGACCACCGGCAGGTCATACGCTTGGGCCGCACCACTGCCCAGCGCAAGGGCGCAGGCCAGGTAACGGATGTTATTCATGCAAGGCTCCGAATGTTGTTTTTGGTGGCAGGAGACTCAACGGCCGAGTTCGGGGTGCGCGACGGCGACCCGGTACTGCCCGGCATGGAAGACCAGCGGTTCTCCGCCGCTGTATCGGTAGTGCTCGATTTCACCGAGGAAGATCAGGTGATCGCCGCCCTCGTACTGGGTGACGTTGCGGCACACCAGGGTGGCGATGGCACCGTCGAGCAGCGGCACGCCGGCGGTGGCCTCGACATGCTCGATGCCAGCGAACTTGTCTGACGAGGGCCGCGCAAAGTGCCCGGACAAACCGTGCTGGTCGCTGCCCAGCACATTGATGGCGAAATGGCTGGCGGCCAGGAAGTCGCTCACACTCGGCGCCGTGCGCGCCAGGCTCCAGAGCACCAGCGGCGGCTCCAGCGACACCGAGGAAAACGAATTGGCGGTCATCCCCACCTTGCGACCGTCGCTACCCCGGGTGGTGACCACCGTAACCCCCGTGGCGAACTGCCCAAGCAGGTTGCGCAGGGCCCGTGGCTCGCTGCTGTCGGCGGCGATCAGATTGTCAGGCAAATGCATTGCATTCATGCTCATGGCTCCTCAGGCTGCCTGCTGGCACAGCTTGTCAACGAAGGCCTGGCAGGCCTGGGCATCGAACCACCAGGGGGCAAATTGCCGTGGGTCGTCGAAGTTGTTGGCGATGATCGAGGCCAGCGCCTGCGACTTGCCGGCGGCGCCGAGCAGTTTCAGCAGGTGCTCGGGGGGCGGCAGCAGCATGCTGTTGGTCCAGCCGACTACATGCTGGGCGTAGTCCCAGTAACGCTCGAAGGTCTGCACCATCCATTGCGGGGTGAACGCCTGGTCGCCGTGGGCAACGATGGCATCGAGGTAGACCTTGCTGCACTTGGCAGCGTTGTTGGAGCCCTGGCCGGTAATCGGGTCGTTGACCACCAGGGCATCGGCCATGCCGAACACCGGCAGGCCTGACGGCAGCTCCAGCACCGGCTTGCGCACCATCGGCGTAAAACGTCCGGCCAGCACACCACCCGCATCGGTCAGCTCTACATTGCGGCAACGCTCGGCCTCCCAAGGCACATAGCGACGAACAATTTCCAGGCTGCGCTGCAAATGCTGCTCGGGGCTCTGCACGTCTTGCCAGCAGTCCATCGGGCCGCCAGGCACGCCTTCGAACACCATGATTTCGCACGGCCCGCTCAAGGTCAGCGCCGGGAACACGAAGTACTCGCCTACGCCGGGGATCAGGTTGAAGGCCACCCGCGAATAGGGCGACATCGGCGTCATGCCTTTCACATAGGTCAGCGCCAACGCCCGCTGCGGCTGGCTGAAGCAGGTGCGCTCGGCATCCTTGGGGAACAGGTTGACGATCTCGCCCTTGCCCGCCGCCAGCAGCACCAGGTCGTGGCTGACAGCCAACGCTTCCAGCTCTTTGACGCCGACGTCCTGGATGGTCAACTCGCCGCCACGGCGGACGAACTCATCCATCCACACCGGCATCTTCAGGCGCTGGTCCACAGCCTGGGCGTAGCGTTCGAGGCGCGCACTCCAGTCAATCGCCTTGCTGCCCGGCTGTTCAGGGTGCGGTACGCTGAGGCCGATGCCTTCCACGGCGGGGCATTGTTCTTCCCAGAAGTTGAGGCCCAGGTCCCGTTCGGTCTGCAAGGCGGTGTTGAACATGCACTGGCTGGACATCACCTTGCCGGTACGGATCTGTTCAGCGGTGCGGTTGGTGGTAATGCTTACCTGGTAGCCCTGGGCAAGCAGCCCGAGCCCCAGTTGCAGGCCGGCCTGGCCGGCCCCGACGATAGCGATGCGACGCATGGAGTAACTCCCGTTGTAGGATTGTTTTTGTGGAAAACAGCGCGCTTGGTGCGCGCTGGAAACACGCTTTCGCCAGCCTTATTCGGCCAGCCTTGGAATGGCCGGAACATTGCGCTCCGGCCCCATCACCGAGTAGCCACCGTCCACCGCATAGTCGGCGCCTGTGACGAAACTGGCCGCTGGCGAGCAAAGGAAGGCCACCACCTGGGCCACCTCGGCGGGGTCACCAAGGCGCCCCAGCAGGTGATAGTCGGCGGCCACCTGGTCGGCCTTGTTGCGATCACCGCCGCTGACCTCGGCGATGACCCGCGACCAGGTCCAGCCCGGCGACACCGAATTGACACGGATGCCGTCGCCGGCCAGGTCCATGGCCATGCAGCGGGTCAACTGCTTGATGGCCGCCTTGGACACCGGGTACAGCCAGCGCCCGGTCTGCGCGCAGCCAGCGGAAATCGAGGCAAAGTTGACCACCACCCCGCTGTTGGCCCTCAGCTCGTCGTGCAGTGCACGCACCAGCTGCACCGCCGACACCAGGTTGATGTCCAGGGCCCGCAGCCACTCTGCCCGGTCAGAAGCCAACCCTTGGTCGAGGTAGCTGCAAGCCAGGTTGATCACCATGTCGACCCGGCCCCAGCACTGCTTCACTGTGCCGACCGCCTGCTCGATGGCCGCATCGTCTGTCAGGTCCAGCGGCACAAACAGGCCTGCCTCAGCAAGACTTGACGCCACCTCGGCACCTTTCGGGTCGATATCCAACAGTGCCACCCGTGCCCCCGCAGCCACCAATACCTCGGCCACCGCCGCCCCGATCAGGGTCGCACCGCCACTGATCACCGCCACCTTACCTGCCAGGTTCATGTTCATGGCTCAACCCTCGATCGGCAGGTTGGCGCTACTGGCCCAACCCGGCATCAGGGTGTTGGACGGCAGCGTCTCGTCGAGCAGTTTGTGCGCAGTCTGCACACCGGCCACCGGTAGGCCGCTGGGGTCGAGCAAGCCGATTTGCACCAGTACGCTGGCCTGGTCCCAGTAGATATGTTCGTGGTAGAGCTTCGGCCCGCGGAACTTGACTACACCTAGCATCGGGATCTCGACAAACCGCCCTGTGGGTGCCACGCCCGGCAGCATCCAGTCGATTTCCTGATCGTGGGTGAAGCTCATGATGAACTCGTCGACGATCTGCGACGCACCGACAGTGCGCGAGATCGGCGTCAGTGCCATGTCCTTCGGGTTGCCATGCACGAAGTGGTAACGGTAGAACCGCGCAAGCTCGCGATAGCCGACACCACCGGTCATGGTCGGGATATGGTTGACGTAAGGCTGCGGAACCATGGTTGCCATGGTCGCCGGCACGTCGCGGGTATCGAATTCGTGGCGGACATGTTCATCCCACAGCGCCGACAGGTTGTAGTCCGGCCCGATGGTACGGCGCAGCGCTGCGATGCTGCGTTCATGGGCGAGCAAGGCCGAGGGTTTGTGGTAGTGGTCGCTTGCGGGGCGGGCGAACGCATGGTCGACACCAGGATAGACATAGGCCTCGGTGCCGGGTTTCTGATGCAGTGCGCGGATGATTGCGTCGCGGGCATCGGCCTGGCAGAACTGATCCTGTTCGGCAAAATGCAGCACCAGCCGGCCTGTCAGGCCTTCCAGTTCATGCAGCGCGTTCTCGATACCCACACCGTAGTAACCCACGGCGCAGGCCACTTCGGGCAAGCGGCACGCCGCCAGATAGGCCAGCTTGCCGCCGAGGCAATAGCCGACCACACCGAGGCCATCCGCGCTGCAAGCCTCCATGCTGCGCAGATGCCGCAGGCTGGCGGCGATATCGCGTACACCCAGTGCCTCGTCGAATGCCTGATACAGGGCGAAGGCACGCTGAAAATCCGCTTCGGTATAGCCCAGGTCCACGCCTGGCTCCTGTCGCCAATACAGGTCTGGCACCAGCACCGTATAGCCTTCTTGCGCCAGGTGGTCAGCCACCTCGCGCATGGCCGCGTTAACACCGAAGATTTCCTGGCACAGCACCACGCCCGGGCCACGGCCATCGATCGACGTGGCCAGGTAGGCCTGGAAGTGCTCGCCGGAATCGGCAGCGAGGGTGATGTATTGGCCCTTCATTGTTATGTCTCCAGTCGCGGGGGGATGGAGACATATTCAGGCGCTGGAAACCAAAGGGCTGTCCGGGAGGTGCGTGAATTATCCGTTGAGTGCGGGAAATTCGGCCGGGCAGTCAAGTGGCTTGCATCATCGCCGTCGCGCATCCCTGCGCACAGCCTGTGGAGGCACACCAAACCCACGCATGAACACCTCTCGCAGATGCCGGCGGTCCCTGAACCCGGTCTCTCTGGCTACGACATCCAGGCTGTGCCGGCTCTGCTCGATCATCAAACGGGCTGCCTCCAGCCGCAGGCGCTCAACGGCCTTGGCGGGTGACTCACCGGTCTCAGCGGTGAATACACGGGTGAATTGCCTCGGGCTCAGGTGCACCACCTCGGCAAGTTCCTCCACACTCAACGGGCGGCTGAGATGTTTGCGGGCGTACTCCAGCGCGCTCTGGATACGGTCCGACTTGGGCGAAAGCGATAACAGTTCGGAATGCTGGGATTGCCCACCAGAGCGGCGTTGGTGCATGACCATCTTGTGCGCCACCGACCTTGCCAGCTCGGTGCCCAGGTCTTTTTCGACCATGCCCAGTGCCATGTCCAGGGCGGCGGTCATGCCGGCGGACGTCCATACCGGCCCATCGACAATGAAAATCCGGTCTTCCTCGACGTCGATCTTCGGGTGCAACTCACGCAGCTTGTTTGCATAAGCCCAGTGGGTGGTGGCGCGCCGGCCATCCAGCACACCGGCCTGCGCCAGCACGAAGCAGCCGGTACAAAGGCCTGCGGTGCGACGCGCACCGTCGACGAATCCACGCACGCTGGCGAGTACCTCTTCACTGGGGGGCATGAGCGGGGTCAGCGTACCGGCGACCATCCAGGTGTCGGCCAGGCCCGGCGCGCTCAATGGCAACGTGTCGATATGCATCCCCAGGGAAGAACGCACCGTGCCACCCCCGATGGAAAAATTCTCGATCCTGTAAACCGCTTCGCCCGCCACGATATTGGCGAATTCGAATACGGTTTGTGTTGCCAGGGACATGACCTGGAAGCCTTCGGGTATCAGGTAGCCGACCCGGTGCATGATTGAAGCCCTCTTTGCGATGTCCTGAAAACGTATCATATACGTCATTTAAGCCATAAAATACATTCTGCATGATGACGCCACACCCAAACACCGGAGCATCACCATGACGCAGCAATTCAAAGGCACCGCGCTCATCACGGGCGCCTCCACCGGCATCGGCTCGATCTACGCCGACCATCTGGCCCGACGTGGCTATGACCTGGTGCTGGTAGCACGCAACCGCGAACGCCTTAACGAATTGGCCGCCCGGCTCACCAGCGAAACCCGGCAGAACGTGGAAGTGTTCCCGGCCGACCTGGCCAACGCAGCCGACCTCGCCAAGGTCGAACGCAAGCTGCGCGAAGACGCCAGTATCAGCCTGCTGGTGAACAACGCGGGTATCGGTACCCATACCGGCCTGCTGGAAAGTGACGTCGAGCGCATGGCCGAAATGATCAGCCTCAACATCACCGCCCTCACCCGCCTCACCTACGCGGCGGTGCCAGGCTTTGTCGCTCGCAAGCAAGGCGCGGTCATCAATATCTCGTCCATCGTCAGCCTGGCGCCGGAGCTGCTCAACGGCGTCTACGGCGGCAGCAAGGCCTATGTCACCGCGTTTACGCAAGCGCTTGCCAAAGAGCTGGCAGGCAAAGGCGTTCAGGTCCAGGCAGTACTGCCCGGGGCCACCGCTACCGACCTTTGGCAGACAGGCGGTTTGCCGCTCGAAAACCTCGACCCTGCCATCGTGATGTCGGCCGAGGACCTGGTGGACGGCGCCCTGCAGGACTTCGACAAGGGTGTGCTGATCTCCCTGCCTTCGGTGCACGACCTGCAAGCGTTCGAGCACTACGAAGCCAGCCGCCAGGCCTTGTTCGGTCAACTGTCCAGCAACCAGCTCGCGCCCCGCTACAGGGCCTAGTGACCAAGATGAGCCCAAGCCGCACCGTTCATTTTCATTGAAGACGAGAAAGTCTTACTGCATTCAGGCTATTTTTCGAGCAAATCGAAACGCTTAGCCTGAATGCACTTTTCGACCACCCTGGAGGTAGCGCCAATGAAGGCCGTCGTTTACACCCAACCCGGTTTGCCGATCCACGCCCCACAATCGCTGTACGACGCGGAACTGCCCGCCCCCACACCCGGTGCCCGGGACCTGCTTGTCGAAGTCAGGGCCATTGCCGTCAACCCGGTTGATACTAAAATCCGTGCAAGCCGCGGCGGTGACCAGCCACAGGTGCTGGGCTGGGACGCTGTCGGCGTTGTCCGCGAGGTCGGGCCTGAGGTCACATTGTTCCGACCGGGCGATGAAGTTTTCTACGCCGGCGCCATTGACCGCCCGGGTAGCTACAGCGAGCTGCATGTGGTGGATGAACGCATCGTCGGGCACAAGCCTCGCAGCCTGGACAATGCCAGTGCCGCCGCCCTGCCCCTTACGTCCATTACCGCCTGGGAGCTGCTGTTCGACCGCCTGGGCGTTGAAGAAAACGGTGGCGAAGGCCAGCGCCTTCTGGTGGTCGGTGCCGGTGGCGGGGTTGGCTCCATCCTGGTCCAGCTTGCCAGCAAACTCACTCGGCTGACCGTCATCGGCACAGCGTCAAGGCCCGAAACCCAGGCGTGGGTAAAGGCGCTGGGCGCCCATCATGTGATCGATCACGCCGAGTCGATTCCGCTTCAGTTGGAGGCGCTCAAGCTGGGCCCGGTCGATTACGTGATCAGCCTCACCCATACCGACACCTACCTGCCGCAACTGGTGGAAGTGCTTCGCCCACAAGGCAAGCTTGCGTTGATCGACGACCCGGCGCAGCTGGATGTCATGCCGCTCAAGCGCAAGTCACTGTCGCTGCACTGGGAACTCATGTTCACGCGTTCCCTGTACAAGACCGAGGACATGATCAAGCAGCACCAACTGCTCGATCGCGTTTCGCAACTGGTCGACAGTGGTGTGCTCAAAACCACCCTTGGCGAACACTACGGTACGATCAACGCCGAGCACCTCAAGCGCGCCCACGCCATGGTCGAAAGTGGAAAAGCGCGCGGCAAGATTGTGCTGGAAGGCTTCTGATTGCGCGCCAGGCGCGCCACCCCGTGCGAGTCTGGCCGGCAGCACCGCTACCAGTTGTAACTCAGTGAGCCGACCACGCTGCGTTCATCGCCATAGCGGCATGAGTTGGCGCAATACAGGTAACGCTCATTGGCCAGGTTCTGGGCGCGAGCACTCACCTGCCATTGGTCGTTCACCCGGTAGGTGACGCGGGCATCGAACAGGGTATAGGCCGGGATCTTCCGGTCGCTCACGCTCGGCACGGTGTGCGTCGTGCCGTTGTAGCGGGCGCCAGCGCCCACGCTGACGTCGGGCAACCCTAGCCCGCTCAGCCGGTAGTCCAGCCACAAGGCGGCACTGTGGTACGGCGTGCCTTCGATGCGCGAGCCTTCGAGTGCCTTGTCGTTGTCGGAAATGATGTGCGCGTCGGTATAGGCGTAGGTGGCGTTCATTGCCAGGTCGGGTGTCAGCTGCGCCTTGGCTTCCAGTTCGAAGCCCGTACTGCGTTCCTTGCCGGTTTGCTCGTCGAAGTCGGAGCCGGCGATCGAGGTCAACACATTGCGCTGGGTCAGTTGATACACCGCAGCGCTGATCAGCAACTCACGGTCGGCGGGCTGATAGCGCACACCGACTTCGTACTGCTCGCCTTCGGTAGGCTCGAAGGTGTCACCCTTGCTGTCGGTGCCTGCGGACGGCAAGAATGACTGGCTGTAGCTGACATAGGGCGCCCAGCCATTGTCCGCCAGGTACACCAGGCCGACACGGCCGGTGGTCTTGCGGTCGGTGACGGTGCTACGCGAGCCGTCGCGGTAGTTGCGTGTGTCGTTCTCGGCCCAGTCCTGGCGCAGCCCCAGCATGACCACCCAGCGCTCATCGAACTTGGCCTGCTCTTGCAGGTAGACACCCATTTGCGTGCTGTGCAAATCCGAACCGCTGTCGACGGCGGTGTTCACCGTCGGCAGGTTGCCATAAACCGGATTGGCCAGGTCCAGGGTCGGCGCGCTGCCGCTGTGCCGGTGGCTGTCGTAGGTCTTGCGGTAGTAATCGATGCCGCCGAGCAGCGTGTGCTGCCAGTTGCCGTGGGCAAGCTGGAGGGTCAGGTTGCTGTCGCTGGTCCAGCCCGTGGAAATGTCCTCACGGACGTTGTAGCTGCGGGTCAGGTTGTTCAGGTTCGCGCCGGTAACCCGGCTGTTGTTCAGGGTGATGTAGTCATAGTCGCTGCGCGATTCGAAATAACGGGTGGCATGGTGCAATTGCAGGCTATCGTTCAGCCGGCTTTCCAGCAGATAACCGAACGTTTGCAGGGTGCCATCGTAGTCGTCGAAGCCTGGCTCGCCGGGGAACAGGCCATAGGGCACTTTGTAGCCCGGCGTGTTGCTGAAGGTGGTCAGGTCGTAGCGGATTGGCGGGGTCAGCGTGGTTTGCGTGCGCTGGTGGCTGGCCAGCAGCGTCAGGCGGGTGTCGTCGTCCATTTGCCAGGCCAGCGCGGGCGCGATGTACTGCTTGTCGTCATCGATCTCGTCGAACTGCGTACCACTGTCGCGCACCAGCGCGGTCAGCCGGTAACTGAAGCGCCCTTGCTCATCCAGCGCGCCGCTGTGGTCGGTGGACATCTGCCGGCGCTGGTGATTTCCATATTCCAGGTTGAGCTCGTGCAGCGGGGTGAGGGTCGGCCGCTTGCTGATGGTATTGATCAAGCCACCGGGCGCCAGTTGGCCATACAGCACAGACGAGGCGCCCTTAAGCACCTCGACGCGTTCCAGGCCATAGGGCTCCTGGCCGCCTTCGAACTGTGTGCTTTGCATCTTCATGCCATCGCGCAACACGCTTCCGGTGCGCGGGCCAATGTCAAAACCGCGCAGCCGGTAGTCATCAGCCACGCGGCTGTAGCCATTGGGCTGGGTCACCACGCCGGCGGTATAGCCGAGTACATCCGCCAGGCTGTCGTGCTGACGCGACACCATCTCCTCGCGCGTGATCACCGACACCGACTGGGGTAGCTCCAGCAGCGGCGTATCGGTCTTGCTCATGGTCGCGCTGCGTCGGGCGACCTTGCTGTAGGCCGGCCCCCAGGCATCCTGCTCGTACACCTGGCCAGACACATTGATGGCGCCAAGGTGCACAGCATCGCTTGCACGCGGCTCGATGCTCAGTGCGCCGCCGGGCGTAACGTTCAACTGCAATGCAGTGCCTTGCAGGGCCTGATGCAAGGCGTGCTCGGTACTGAAGCGGCCACGTAGTGCAGGTGCCGTCAGGCCGCGAGTGAGCGAGGCGTCATAGGAAATGCTGCGCCCGCTCTGCCGGGCGATGGCGGTCAGTGTGGCATCCAGCGCGCCGGCCGGCAGGTCGAAGGCAAGCACGTGCTGTTGGCCACCAGGCTCGCTCGCAGCGCCAGTGGGAGCGTGCAGTGTGCCCAAGGCCAGGGCGAAGGCCAGCGGTGTCAGGCTGAAACGGTGTGTTCGGTACATGGGCAACGGTCCCGGAAGGTGGTCGATGCCAGCTATGTGACGCGAGTGGCTCTGTTATTAAGGGGGTGATGAAAAAAATCAGTGAAGGGTCACCTCGGTCCACCAACCGAAGCGTCGCTCGACGCGCACAGGCAAGGTTTCTTGCAGTGTGCGCAAGACCTGCCCGCTTTCATCCAGCGGGAACACCCCCGATACCCGCAATGCCGCAGCGTCAGGGCTGATACGCAACAGGCCACGGTGATACGGACGCAGGGCATCGATAACGGCGCTCAGCGGCTGGTCGTGAACTTCCAGGTAGCCGTCTTCCCAAGTCCCCTCGCCAGCACGGGCAGGATCCAGCGCACGAATCCCCGCACTGGACAACACAGCGCCCTGACCGCTGCCCAGCTCCAGACGGGCACCGTTCGGCGCCAACAGTTGCACCCGCGACTCCTGCACCCAGACGTCGGCAGCCTGGTCGCGCAGGTTGACGGTAAAGCGTGTGCCCAAGGCGCGCACCTCGCCAAAGGCGGTGACAACGATCAGCGGCCGCTGCGGGTCGGCGGCAACCTGAATGCTCAACGCCCCCTCACGCAGGAACAGCGTGCGCGAGCGGGCGGTGAAGGCGACGTCCGCACGGCTCTGGGCATTAAGCACCACAAGGCTGCCGTCCTCCAGGGTGAACGGCCTGCGCTCGGCCAGGCCGGTCTGCAAGTCACTCCCCGCAACGGGCAACAAGCCAAGACGCTGCAACCACCAGCCACCAGCCCCCACCCCGGCGACCGCCAAGGCACCACGCAATAGCCGGCGCCGGCTGGCGGACTCGGTGCTGAGCACCTGACGAGCCAGTGGCGGCATATCGGCGAACGCCATGCCCAGGCGCTGTTCAAGGCGTTGCCAGGCCACTGCATGGTCCGGGTCAAGGCTTAGCCATTGCTGGAAGCGCTGGCGATCTGCAGCGCTCATGGCCCCTGAACGGTGGAGCGCCAGCCAGTCGATGGCCTCGGCCACCGCCGGTGGCAGTCGAGTCTTGGGCATGTTTATTCCAAGGCCAGGTAGCACAAGGCCAAGCCCTTGGCCACGTACTGATGCACGCGAGGCGCCGAGATACCCAGCCGCGCACCGATTTCGGCGTAGGTGAGGCTCTCCAGCTGGCTGTACAGAAACGCACTGCGCCCTAACGGTGACAGGCCCGCGAGCATGCTGTCGAGGGCGCTCAGGGTTTCCAGTGCCTGTACCTGCTCTTCGGCTGAGGGCTCATAACCCGGCGCCTGCTGGCTGAGCGCTTCAAGGTAGGCACGCTCCAGGTCGCGCCGCCGCCAACTGGCGAACACCAGTCGCTTGGCAATCGTGGTGAGCAAGGCACGCGGTTCGTGGATGCCCTGCGGGTCTGGCATTTTCACCACCTGTGCAAACGTCTCCGACGCCATGTCGGCTGCGTCATGGCGGCAGCCCAGGCGTGCGCGCAGGCGCTGCAGCAGCCAGTCATGGTGGTCGCCGAACATCTGCTGCAGGATGCGGTTGCGTAGCGCGAGGGGCTGATTATCGAGAGGCGCGTAAGGCATGGCTAACTTGCTAATGGGAACTATTAGCAAATGATGCCGTTAGATTGGCATTACCGCAACCGATCACAAGCCCTGCGGACCAGAGCTGACTGTCAGGTGCAAAACGCAGGATGAACGCCTATGGCACTTCAAGCACACACCGTTATCATGGCGGACGCTGTGCCCATGAACCGCCCGTGCCACCTCTGCGGCCCGTTGAGCCGCACCGAAGGACAACCGTGAACATCCGTCGCATCGAATGCTTTCTGGCAGTAGTAGACCAAGGCACCGTCACCGCCGCTTCACAGAAGCTGCACTTGGCGCAGCCGGCTTTAAGCCGGCAGATCCAGACACTGGAACAGGAACTGGACCTGCAACTGTTCGAACACAACCGCAACCGCCTGGCCCTGACCGCTGCCGGCCACGCCTTGGTGCCACTGGCACGCCAACTGCTGGACAAGGCCCGCAGCATCAGCGTGGCTGCGCAGAGCCTGGCCAGTGGCCAGATCCGCCAGTTGCGCATCGCGGCCACGCTGGCCAGCATCAGCGAACTCATCGCACCGTTCATCACCACGCTGGGTCAGCACGACCCGATGATTCTGACCGTGGACGCTCCACACGCCGAACTGCTGGAGCGCTTCCATCAAGGCATGGACATGCTGGTCACGCCCAGCGCGGTGGACAGTGCCCTGTGCAGCCTGTACCTGGGGCGCGCACCGCTGCGGGCCTACGTCAGCCCGCAACACCCCTGGGCCCTGGAGGGCCGTGATGAAGTTGAGCTGGCGCAATTGCTGGAACACCCATTGCTGCTGTTGAGTAGCCAGAACATCAGCCGCATGCAGCTGGACCTGGCGGTTGCCCGCAACGGGCTGACCTACCGTGGCATCACCGAGTGCGGCCATGCCACCACGTTGCAAGCCTTGTGCGCCAGCGGCCGTGGCATCGGCGTGGTCACCGACTTGCCACGCTTCGGCGCACACAGCCTGCGGATCATCGACCCCTCACCCAGTGCCGATCAGCCTTACCTGGGCATTGACCTGCACGCGGCCTGGAGTGCCGATCACTATTGCCCGCAGGCGCTGGAAGCCATTGCGGTGAGGCTTTCCGGTTTCCTGCGCAATATCCACTAGGCTGCGGTTACGGGCACGACCTGCCGTTGTTCATGGGCCAGGCCCGACACGACGCCCCAATAGAAGCAAAACAGCGCCAGTAGCAGGATCAGTGCCTGGTCCCAGGGTGCCGGAATCACCCCCACGCCGCCAAAGTTACCGGCGTAGCTGACCACCATCAGGCCCAGGAAATACACCACGATCCAGGCACTGGCACGCAGCTGTTGGGCAAGCGTCACCCCGGCCACCAGCCTGCCACGCACCGCCACGCAATACGCCAGCATCAGCAGCAGGAATGCACCCAGCATCCATGACAAGGTCTTCCAGCCGACCCAGTAGAAAATGAACGTGGCACACACGAAGGCAATAGGCGCCACCAGGCCAATGCCACGGATGCGGTAAGGCCGTGGCAACTCGGGCGCATTCAGGCGCAAGGCCATGACGGAGATCGGCAGCAAGGTGAAGAGCATGACGCCAGCGGCCGAGTTCACCTGCACCAGCGCTTCCCACGAAGGGAATGGCAAGGTCCAGAACAGCGCCATGAACAACGACAGGCACAAAGCCAGCCGTGGCACACCGGTGTGCGGATCGAGCACGGTGAATCGCTTGAAGAAGGTACCATTACGCGCCCAGGCGTAAATCTGCCGTGCAGTGGCCGCCAGGTACACGTTACCGGTGCCGGCCGGGGAAATCAGCGCATCCGCCATCACCACCTTTACCAGCCAGGCCAGCCCCAGCATGCCGGCCAGATCGGCAAATGGCGTGTTCATCTGCAGGCCGCTCCAGCCTTGCGCCAGTTGCTCGGCAGGGATCGCACCGATGAAAGTCACCTGCAGCAGCACGTAGAACAGGGTAGTGATCAGCAACGAGAAGAAGATCGCCAAGGTAATGGTGCGCGACGGGTTCTTCACCTCGGCACTGAACATCACGATGTTCTGAAAACCGCCGAAGGCAAAGATCAGCCCAGCTGTGGAAACGGCCGCTGTGATGCCGCTGACGCCGTTCGGCGCAAAGGCGTGAGCGGTAAAATTGGCGGGCTGAAAGTGCAACGCCAAGGTGATGATGACCACCGCCGGCACGCCCAACTTGATGGCGGTCACCCATGTGTTGGCTTTGCCGAACGACTTGACGCCGAAGTAGTTGATCACGAAGAACACCACGATCAGCGCGGCCTGGAACAGCCAGCCGAGCAGGGTTGGCTCGGCACCACCCAGCGCGGGCAACCAGGCGCTGGCATAGGTACGTACCGCCACCGCCTCCAGGCCGGCCACGCAGGAATACATGATGAAAGCGGCAAAACTGACGACAAAGCCGATCAGCGGGCCGTGGGTCATGGCCGGGTAGCGGATCAGCCCCCCGGTCTTGGGCAGCGCGCTGCCCAGTTCGGCCAGGGTCATGGCGATGAAGAAGCTGGCAAAAGCCGCGATCAGCCAGGAAATCCAGGCTGCAGGGCCGGCGATCTTCACCGCCAGCAAAGAGGAGAACAACCAGCTGGAGCCGATCATTGACCCGACACCGATCAAGGTCAGGTCAAGCAGGCCCAGATTGCGCTTGAAGGTAGCCGTGTTGCTCATGGTTCACCCACTGTTTTGATTATGTTGTGCTGGTGCAAGGCGCATGCAAAGAGGCAATCGTCAGTGCCCGGCAACAACCCTGCCGCCGGGTACCGAACGCTTCAGGGGTCAGGCAACCTTGCGCAGGCTGCGCGTGGACCGGCCGTCCTTGGTCAAGGCGTACAGGTCTTTCGGGTCGGCCAGTTGCGGTACCAGCTCGATGCGGCCGCCCAGGCCATCCTGCACTGCCAGCTCGTGCAGCAAGCGCAGGGCCGAGTAGTCCTCCAGGGCAAAGCCAACCGAATCGAACACGGTGATCTCGTCCTTGCAGGTGCGGCCATGTCGGCCTTCGGCAATCAGGGTCCACAGTTCGGTCACCGGGAAGTCGGCCGGCAACTGCTGAATGTCGCCTTCGATGCGGGTTTGCGGTTCGTACTCGACGAACACCGAAGCCTGCAGAAGCACCTCTTTGTCGAGCTCGGTCTTGCCCGGGCAGTCACCACCCACGGCATTGACGTGCACGCCAGGCGCCAGCATGTCGGCGGTAAGAATGGTCGCCAGGCATTTGTCGGCGGTCACTGTGGTGATGACATCGACGCCCTGCGCAGCCTCGCGGGCCGAGCTGCAGGCAACCACTTCAAGGCCCGGGAAGTCCTTCAGGTTGCGCAGCAGCTTCTGCGTTGCCAAGGGGTCGACGTCAAAACACTGGATGCGCTCGATACCCAGCAAGGTGTGGAAAGCGATGGCCTGGAACTCGCTCTGGCAGCCGTTGCCGATCAGCGCCATGACCTTGGCGTCGTCACGTGCCAGGTACCTGGCCGCCAAGGCCGAAGTGGCCGCGGTACGAATGGCAGTGGTCAGCGTCAGCTCGGAAAGCAACAGCGGATAGCCCGTTGCCACGTCCGCCAGTACGCCGAAGGCCATTACGGTCGACAGGTTGTGCGCGATGTTGTCGGGGTGGCCATTGACGTACTTGAACGCGTAGCGGCCAGCATCGGAGACCGGCATCAACTCGATCACCCCGACGTCACTGTGGCTGGCCAGCCGCGCCGACTTGTCGAATTCGGGCCAGCGACGGAAATCCGCTTCGATGTAGTCGGTCAGGCGCCGCAGCAGGGGCTCGACGCCCTCTTCGGCCAGGTGGTTGCTGAGGTCGGAAACGCTGATGAATCGGGTCATGGTGTCAAAGGCTCTTGCTTGCAAAGGATTGCTGTTGGCTCCAGAGCTGGGGCGTGAGGACCCCGCACTGGCGTTCGATGTCGGCGGCCAGGTGCAGGCAGCGCTCGTCGTCCAGCGGTGCGCCAAGCAACTGCACCCCTTGCGGCACGCCCGCCTCAAGGCCCGTGGGCACGGCTACCGCCGGGAAGCCCAGCAGGTTCACCAGGTACAGGAAGCGCTGGGCATCGAGCAGTTCGCCCAGTTGTGCGGGCGAACCAAGGTCATAGTTGTCGGGGAAGGCCTCACGGGAAGAAACCGGCATCAGCAGGGCGTCATATTCCTGCAGCCACAGGCTCCACTGACGACGGATCAGGTTGCGTAGGCGCAGGTCGCGCAACAGCTGCTCGGCATCCGAGCCGCCGAAATAGGCGTTCATACCGTTGACGACCTCGTTGATCTGCGCCGAACCGTGACGCTGCACGCCTTCGACGAACAACGCCGTGGACTCGGCCGCCACCAGGCGCCCCCACAACATCGCTGCCTCCAGGGCCATCGGCGGGCGTACCTGCTCTACCCGATGCCCGGCTTCAACCAAGGCCTGGCAGGCGGTGGCCACGGCGCGCTCCACGGTTGGGCTGACGCCGCTGTCGAACGGGTCGATGCAGAACACGACACGCAGCGGGCCATCGGCCTTGCCCCGGGTACGCCCGGCGCGCCAGTCGGGGTCAAGGGCGACTGGCTGGCTCATCGAGGCGAAGGCCAGTTGCACGTCTTGCACGGTACGGGCAATCGGCCCTTGTACCGAGAACAGCTGGGAGATCGGCGGGCGGCCCTGATCGCAAGCGGGCGAGCCGTTGGCGATGCGCCCCATGGACGGGCGCAAAGTCGCCACGCCGCAGCAGTGCGCGGGGTAACGCAGCGAGCCGCCCATGTCGTTGCCGTGCGCGATGCAGCCGATACCCGACGCCACCGCGGCGGCAGCGCCACCGGACGAGCCGCCCGGAGTCAGCGTGGCGTCCCACGGGTTGAAGGTGGCGCCGTGCAACGGGTTGCCAGTGAACCAGCGAGTGCTGAACTCCGGCGTGTTGGTCTGGCCGATGATGATCGCACCGTCCTTGCGCAGGTTGGCGACCACCGGGGCGTCCTGTTCGCAGAGGTGCTCGGCCTGGGCCGGCACCCCGTCAGAGTTGGCGAAGCCGACCTGGTCGACATTGATTTTCACCGTTACAGGCACACCAAACAGCGCTGGCAGCGTTTCGCCAGTGCGCCGCTGCTGGTCCATCTGCCTAGCCTGCTCCAGGCTCTGTTCATAATTGCGGGTCACCACCGCATTGATCGCCGGGTTGATCGCCTCGCAGCGCGCGATGTGCTGGGTGATGACCTCGGTGCAACTGACCTCGCCCGCCGCGATCCGCTCACGGGTTTGGGTTGCACTCCATTTCCAGATTTCCATATTCCTGTCTCTACAAAGAGGCTGCGCAGCACGCAGCCTGTGGGGTTGAAGCCATCAGCGGGCCTGGGCCAACGCCGGGTAACCGAGCACGAACTCCACATGGGCGCGCACGCCAGTGCTGAACGTGCTTTCGTCGACGGTGAAGAACGGGCTGTGGTTGACCGGCGCCTTGGCCATGTCCTGGCCAGGAGGGGTGGCGCCCAGCAGTACGAACAGGCTGGGTACACGGCTGGCGTAGTGGGCGAAGTCCTCGCTGGCCGAGTAGGTGAAGTCGAGCAGCGAAGCCTTGCCATCGGCAGCCCGTTGCAGTGCGGGGGCCATGCCCTGGGTGAGCGCCGGGTCGTTCATCAGCACCGGGGCGTATTCCGACATTTCGACCTTGGGCTTCACGCCGTTGGCCTGGGCAATGTGCTCGACCAACCCTGGCAGGTCGCCCAGCACGGTCTTGCGGATGTCGTTATTGCTGGTGCGAATGGTGCCCAGCATTTCCAGATCCTGGGGGATGATGTTGGGCGCAGTGCCGGCGTGGATGCTGCCGACCGAAACTGCAGCCATACCCTGGGTAAGGTCTGCGCGGCGGCTGACGAGGGTTTGCATGCCGTTGATGACCTGGGCACTGGCGACAATGGGGTCGTTACTCTTCCACGGCATGGAACCATGGGCCTGGGTGCCGTGAAGGGTGATGCGCAAGCCATCGGCGCTGTTCATGGTCGCACCGGGGCGGTAACGCAGTTCACCCGCCGGGATACCTGCCACTACGTGCAGGCCGAACATCACTTCGATTTTCGGGTCATTCAGCACACCCTCGGCGATCATCTTGCGCGCGCCAATTTCTGCGCCCTGGGTGAAGTTGTCGATATCCGCCCCGCCCTCCTCGGCCGGCTGGAACACGAACACCACGGTACCGGCCACCTGCTCACGGTGCTCGGCCAGCAGCCGCGCTGCACCCAACAACATGGCGGTGTGGGTATCGTGGCCACAGGCGTGCATCACCGGGGACTCTTTACCCTGGTACAGGGCCACCGCCTTGCTGGCGAACGGCAGTCCGGTCTGCTCCGGCATCGGCAACGCATCCATATCGGCGCGCAGGCCCATCACCGGCCCTGGCTTGCCGCCCTTGAGCACACCAACCACACCTGTACGGGCAATACCGGTACGCACTTCGATGCCGTACTGGCGCAATTGCGACGCCACCCGCTTTGCGGTTTCGAATTCCTGGTTGCCCAGTTCCGGGTGCTGGTGGATCTGCCGGCGAATGCGCACGACTTCATCCTGCACCTTCAACGCAGCATCCTTGACCCAGGCGTCATCCGGCTTCGTGGCACTGGCCTGCAGGCTGGCAGCGCCCAGCAATGCGCCCATGACGGTGGCATACAGTGGTTTCATGAGGGTTCTCCTTGGCAAGTGCGCGGCGGCTCAGAAGAGCTTCACCGGCAGGTTGACGATCAGGCGGAATTCTTCGAGGTTGCCCTCGATCTGGTTGCGGCTGGCCCGGTGCCAGGCGTTGCCGGTGAGGATGCTGAGGTTTTTCAGGCGACCTGACTGCACCACATAGTTGAGGAACGCGCCGACTTCGTAGTGGCTTTCGCCATCCTGGCTGGACGCCCAGCTGTAGGCCGCGTTGCGTCCGCCGTCATAGTCGGTGCCGTCGATGTTCCAGCCCTTGATGTACCAGAGGATGGTCTTCAGGCCCGGCACGCCGTAGGCGCTGAAGTCCGTGGTGTACTTGACCTGGAACGAGCGTTCGTTAGGCCCGTTGTAGTACGAGAGCATGGTGTTGGGCAGCGAGATGGCATTGGACTCGCCGACATAGTCGAAGTACTCGTCGCCGACCACCTGTTGCAGGCCCAGCTTCAGCGAATGGTTCAGGTAGCTTTGGGTCAGGCTCAGGCCATACACCTGCTGGTCGATGTTGCCGGCCAGTTCGCGCCCGGTGGATTGGGTATCATAAAAGTCAGCCTGGAATTCGCTGTTCCACGCCGGGCTCCAGCGGTGGCTGGCGTTGAAACCCAGGTACGCGCGGTCCCAAATGTCGTTGTAGCGGTTCAGATAGAGGCTGGCCTTGGCTGCCTTGCCGAACGCGTAATCACCGCCGGCATAAGCAACCCAGTCCCCTTCGACCCGGCGCGCGGTCATGGTCAGGGTCAGGTCCTCGCTGCCGGCGCCGGTGCGTGGTGTGGCGCGGTCGAAGTAGCCAGCCTTCAGTGTGAGTGCATCGATATCGTGGCTTTCCAGCGATACACCTTCGAACGACGCAGGCAAGGTACGCGTGTCGGCGTAATCCATCACCGGCGTACGCACCTGCTGGCGCCCCACTTTGACCACGGTCTCGCCGGCCTTGAACTTGGCGGCGGCGATGCCGACCTTGCCCCAGTCGTCCACCACATCGCCGTCCTTCTGTACCAGCAGGCGGCTGCTGCCACCGGCCGCAGCCAGCGTGCTGCGCTCCAGCGCCACAGCCCCGTAAAGCGAAAGGTCCAGGCCCAGGCCAATCGGGCCCTGGGTGAAGCCGGAAACAAAGTCCAGCTTGGCGCCCTGCACCCAGGCGGTACGGTCGCGGACCGGCCGGATGCCCTGATCGGTGGGGGCGGCAAAGTAGGTGGCCTTGTGGCCAACCTCATGGGAATACCAGTGACGCAGGTTCAGCGTCAGCGAACTGTCTTCGACGAAGCCCGACTGGGCTTTGCTGGTCAAAGGCGATAAGCAAACAAAAGTCGCAAGGGTGCCGGCAAGCCAGCGAGCGTTAGCCTGTTTGTTGAGCATGGGTCGGTGCCTGATAATTATTGTTGTGGCAGAGCGAAACGTGAATGGGGTGGCGCAGCCCTGTGCTGTTGTTGTTCAGGGCTGGAAAAAGAGTAAGAGCGGGCGACCATGCCGTCTAATACTGAAGTTATTTGATCAGCATGCTTTTTCGGCATACTGAAGCCACCGCCATTGCGGAGGTGGAACCAACATGTGGTAAGTCAAATCACACAGCGGCACCTAGTAGCCCGCCCACAGCACCGCAGCCAACGACAACCAGCCACGGTGCTAACTTCCACCCCATCTACACAACCAACCCCGCTAGAGCCAGTGCAGAGGGAGCAAGCAGTACGACGGCAATGCCGACCTGGCTGCTCATCCTGTCACGCTGTAACTAAAGCATGCAGGTGATCCGTTGCATTTTGTAACGTCCAGCAAAGTGATCCTAGATAGACACTACCACGCCCCTTCTTTAGCCTACCGCCTCCATAAAAGTAAGGGTACGCAGTGAAGCAGCCGCCTGGTAAACGAACGCCCGCCCTCCTGGGGGCCCTCATCCTCGCTGTAAGCCTTAGCGCCCTGGCCGACAGCACAACGCAGCAGGCCCCCACGCTGGTGTATTCCTGGCCGGTCAATGCCGGCCCCCTCGACCCACGTGGCTATTCGCCCAACCAGATGTACGCCCAGGCCATGGTCTACGAGCCACTGGTGCGCTACACCCATGCCGGCACTGTCGAGCCCTGGCTGGCCACGGCCTGGCAAGTGTCCGACGATGGCAAGACCTACACGTTCACCTTGCGCGACGGGGTACGCTTCAGCGATGGCACCCCCTTCGATGCTGCTGCAGCCAAGGCGAACCTCGATGCGGTCCTGGCCAACAGCCAACGCCACCGCTGGATGGAACTGGTCAGCACCCTCGACCATGTCGAAGCCCCTGCCCCGCTCACCCTGCGCCTGGTGCTCAAGCACCCCTACTACCCCACGCTGATGGAACTGGCCCAGGTACGCCCTCTGCGCTTCGGCGCGCCCGGCAGCACACCTGGCCAACCCGTGGGCACTGGCCCGTGGATGCGCGCCGAGTCACGCCTGGGCGAGTTCGACCGTTTCGTGCGTAACCCACTGTACTGGGGGCCGAAACCGGCTTACGGCGAAGTCATGGTGAAGGTGATTCCCGACCCCAACAGCCGTGCCCTGGCCCTGCAGGCCGGTGAGCTGGAGCTGATCCAGGGCGCTGCGGGCGAGATCACCGCCGGCACCTTCGTGCGCCTGCGCGACCAGGGCTTCGCCACCGCGCTGTCAGCGCCACTGGCCACCCGCACCCTGGCCATGAACACCGGCCGTGGCGCCACCCGCGACCTTGCAGTACGCCGCGCCATCAACCAGGCCGTCGACAAGCAGGCGATCATCGACAAGATCCTCTACGGGCTTGAACCTCGCGCCGACACCCTGTTCGCCCCCAACATGCCCTACGCTGACCTGGGCCTGAAACCCTATGCCTATGACCCCGCCCAGGCCGCCCGCGAACTGGATTCGGCCGGTTGGGTACTGGCCTCAGGCGCCAAGGTGCGCAGCAAAGGCGGCGAGCCGCTAGCCATCGAACTGGTGTTCCTTGGCACCAGCGCCCTGCAAAAAAGCCTGGCCGAAGTGCTGCAAGGCGAGCTGGCCAAGGTCGGCATCCACATCGACCTGCGCGCCGTTGAAGAAGGCGCGCTGGTACGCCGCCAGCGCGATGGCGACTTCGGCATGATCTTCGCCGACACCTGGGGTGCGCCCTACGACCCGCATTCGTTTGTCAGCTCCATGCGCTACGCCGGCCACGCCGACTACATGGCCCAACGCGGCCTGCCGATCAAGGACGAGCTCGACCAGCGCATCGGTCAGGTGCTGGCCAGCACGGATGAACAGCAGCGCGCCGGGCAGTACCGCTTCATCCTCGGCACCCTGCACGACCAGGCGGTCTACCTGCCAATCTCGTACCTCACGGCCATCAGCGTGCACCGTGATTCGGTGGGCCACGTGCAGTTCGGCAGCACCCTGTTCGATGTGCCGTTCGAAGCCATGACACCAAAGCAGGAGCGCTGACATGCTGCGCTATATCCTCATGCGCCTGGTGCTGCTGGTGCCGGTGATGTTCGGCGTGTCGCTGCTGGTGTTCGTGCTGCTGCACCTGGGCAGCACCGACCCGGCGCTGGATTACCTGCGCCTGTCGCATATCCCACCCACCGATGCAGCCATTGCCGAAGTGCGCCATGCCCTTGGCCTGGACCAGCCCTTGTACGCGCAGTACCTGACCTGGCTGTGGAAGGCCCTGCACCTGGATTTCGGCATTTCCTACCTGACCGGCCGCCCGGTGCTGGACGACTTGCTGTACTACCTGCCCGCCACTCTGCAACTGGGCGGACTGGCTCTGGCCTGCACGCTGTTGCTGTCGATCCCGCTGGGGCTCATGGCGGCGCGTTGGCAAGGATGCTGGCCCGACCACGCGGTGCGGGCGGTGACCTTTCTGGGCGTGTCGATGCCCAACTTCTGGCTGGCCTTCCTGCTGATCGCGCTGTTCTCGCTGTGGCTAGGCTGGCTGCCGCCGCTGGGCCGAGGTACCGCCGGGCACCTGGTGATGCCGGTGCTGGCGATTGCCTTGATGTCGATGTCGATCAATGCCCGCCTGCTGCGCGCCAGCCTGCTGGAGGCCAGTGGCCAACGCCATGTCACCTATGCGCGCGCCCGTGGCCTGCCCGAGCGCAACGTGTGGCGTGACCATGTGCTGCGCAACGCCTGGCTGCCATTCGTCACGGCTACCGGCATGCACATCGGCGAACTGATTGGTGGCGCCCTGGTGATCGAAACCATCTTTGCCTGGCCCGGGGTAGGCCGCTTTGCCGTGTCGGCGGTGCTCAACCGCGATTTCCCGGTGATGCAGTGCTTCACCCTGCTGCTGACTGGCCTGCTGATGGTCTGCAACCTGGTGGTGGACGTGTGCTACGCGTGGCTTGACCCGCGCAGCCGGCTGGAGGGTGCACGCGCATGACCGTTCTTTCGGCAATTCGCCGGCCAACAGTGGCTGGCCAGAGGGGTCTGCTCCTGGGTCTGGTATTGGTCGGCCTGCTGGTTGTGCTGGCCTTGTTCGGCCAGTGGCTGGCCCCGCACGACCCCGACCTGGTCGACCTCGGCCAGCGCCTGCTGCCGCCAGACGCCAGCCATTGGCTGGGCACCGATCACCTCGGCCGCGACCTGCTATCGCGCCTGATCGTCGGTACCCGCCTATCGCTGGGTAGCGTCATGCTGACCCTGGCACTGGTGCTGGCCTTGGGGTTGGCCATAGGCGGCATCGCCGGCTTTGTCGGCGGGCGCACCGACCTGCTGCTGATGCGCCTGTGCGACATGTTCATGACCTTCCCGACCCTGGTGCTGGCCTTCTTCTTCGTCGCTCTGCTGGGCACCGGCCTGACCAACGTGATCGTCGCCATCGCCCTGTCCCACTGGGCCTGGTACGCACGCATGGTGCGCGGCATGGTCATCGCCCAGCGTGGGCGCGAATACCTGCTGGCCGCACGCCTGGCGGGCGCCTCGCGCTGGACGCGCCTGCGCCAGCACGTGCTGCCGAACATCGCCGGCCCCCTGCTGGTGCTGGCAACCATGGACATTGGCCACATGATGCTGCACGTCTCTGGCCTTTCCTTCCTTGGCCTGGGCGTAACGCCGCCGACTGCCGAATGGGGCGTGATGATCAACGACGCCAAAGAGTTCATCTGGACGCACCCGCAGTTGCTGCTGTTGCCGGGGTTGATGATCTTCTTCTCGGTGATGGCCTTCAACCTGCTGGGCGATGCACTGCGCGACCGCCTCGACCCGACCCAGGAGCACCACTAGATGACCGCTTCCACCCTGGAGGTCCGTAACCTGCGCATTGAGGCCAATGCCGGCGCACTGGTGCAGGGCGTCGATCTGCAATTGAAGCGCGGTGAAGTCTGCGTCCTGGTCGGCAGCAGTGGTTCGGGCAAGTCCCTGAGCTGCCTGGGCATGCTCGACCTTTTGCCTGCGGGCCTTGTGCGTACACAGGGTCAGTTGCTGCTCGACGGCCAACCGCTGAGCGCCGTCGAGGTACGCGGCCGCTTGGCCAGCCTGGTGCTACAAAACCCGCGCAGTGCCTTCAACCCGGTACGTAACATGGCCAGCCACGGGCTGGAAACCCTTCGCCAGCGTGGCACTAGCGGCGCCGCCGCTCATGAACGCATGGCCCACTGCCTGGCAGCCGTGGGTCTGACAGACCACACCCGCATACTGCAATCGTTCGCCTTCCAGCTCAGCGGTGGCATGCTGCAGCGCATGATGATTGCCTTGGCGCTGATGGCCGAAACCCCGTTCCTGCTGGCCGACGAGCCCACCAGCGACCTCGACGCCGTAAGCCAGGCGCGTTTTCTCGACCTGCTGATGGAGTTGGTAGAGTTGCATGGCCTCGGTGTGTTGTTGGTGACCCATGACATGGGCGTGGTGGCGCGCTGCGCCGATCAGGTGGCGGTGATGGAGGCTGGCCGCATCGTCGAGCGCCAGACCGCGCATGCACTGTTCGCCAACCCGGCCAGCCACACCGCCCGCACCCTGCTTGAAGCCCACCGAATCCTCTGCGGGAGCCAGCCATGAGCCTGCTGCACGTCCACCAATTGAGCCACCGCTACCGTACTGGCGGGCTGTTGCACAAACGCAGCTGGCTACAGGTCCTCGACGGCATCGACCTTCAGCTTCAACCCGGCGAGTCCATTGGCTTGCTGGGTAGCAGCGGCAGCGGCAAAAGCACCCTCGCCCGCCTGCTGCTCGGACTGGAAACACCCAACCAAGGCCAGGTAACCTTCGCCGGGCAAGCGGTCAGCCAGTTGCGTGGCGAACAGGCGCGCGTCTTCCAACGCAGTGTGCAACTGGTGTTCCAGGACGCGCCTGGCGCGTTCAACCCGCAACGCAGCATCGGCTGGAGCATTGCCGAGCCGTTGCGTCACTTGAGCGATCTGAACGAGACCGCCCGTCA
Organism: Pseudomonas sp. LLC-1; assembly: GCF_002992185.1. Taxonomy (NCBI): domain Bacteria; kingdom Pseudomonadati; phylum Pseudomonadota; class Gammaproteobacteria; order Pseudomonadales; family Pseudomonadaceae; genus Pseudomonas; species Pseudomonas sp. LLC-1. The sequence goes on from NZ_LUVY01000018.1 coordinate 184,100, forward strand.
CACGCGGGTAGTTGAATTGCTGGCGCAAATGGGCCTGCGCGCCGAGCATGCCGAACGCCTGCCGCAGCAGCTTAGCGGTGGCCAGTTACAGCGGGCCAATATCGCCCGGGCGCTGGCCATCTCGCCCAAACTGGTGGTGCTCGATGAAGCGCTATCCAACCTGGACCGGGTACTGCAGCTGCAGCTGCTGCAACGGCTCGACACCCTGCGTCGGGAACAGGGTACTGCCTTCCTGCTGATCACCCATGACCTCAGCCTGGTGCGTTACTTCTGCCAGCGGGTTGTAGTGCTTGATGCCGGGCGCATCGTCGAGGACCGCGTGGTGGATGGCGGTTTGTCGTTCGACCATCCTGCGGGGCAACAGCTGCAAGCCGCCGTGCTGCCGGAGCGCCCGCGAAGGGCCGACGCGCAGGTCAGCAACGCTCTCGCTTGAGTACTGCTGCATTTCGGCATGTCTGAAGCCGGAGCAACGCCGACCTGGCCGCCATTGCGACCGCGCTGGAGCACATCCAGATTGTTGGCGACCGCTACCCGGCTCACCTGCAGAAAAACGTCAACCGCTAAGGCTGCTCGCCCGCGAGAAAGGCTTTGCTGATTTCACGGAACTGTTCGTGGCTTGCACTGCGCAGTAGTTCGAACACGACCATTTCGCGGGTGACGACCTGTACGCCAGCCGCCGCCATGCGCTGGAGCGCCGCGAGGTGGTTTTCCGCTGTGCGGCTCGACGTGGCGTCGGCGACCACGAACACCTGCTTGCCGCTGGCCAGCAGGTCGAGTGCGGTCTGCAGCACGCACACATGGCATTCGATGCCACAGAGAACGACCTGCCCCCGCTGCATCATCGCCTGCGGCAGGCATTCGGCGGGTACGCAAGAAAAATGCAGCTTCTCCACCACTGGCGCCGTGGCGCAGGCTTCCTTGAGCCGTGCCAGGGTCGGGCCGAGGCCTTTGGGGTACTGCTCGGAAAACACCACAGGCAAGGCCAGCCGCGCGCAGGCAGCCACCAGCCACTCGACCCGTGCGGTGAGGCGCTCGGCTTCATGCATGGCGCCTATCAGCTTTTCCTGTACATCGACAACCAGCAACGTCGCCTGGCTTGCATCAATCAGAGCACCACTCATAACGCACCTTTCCATTTGTTGTTGTCTGCTTCGCTCACAGCGCCGCACCGATTGCAGCTCAAGCCGCACTCTACAGGATTTGTCCACGTACCTTTAACCCCGTCCACGCGCAGCGTTCCGGGTGAAAACCAACAATCACCAACGCAGCAATCGTGGCCCCAATACCGCACCCAGCACGGTCGGTACCAGCATCCCCAGCACATACCATACCCCCCAGAACGGCACGCCCATTTCAGGGCAATGCAGGCAGTAGGCCAACGTCGCCGTGGCACCAGCGAGCAAGCCCCCCGCCGCGCCGGCCTGGCGCAGGCGGGTTGGTGCCAGGCCGCGCAAGGCAACGAACACCGCGATAAAGGCAGGCACAGAGAGCAAGGTGATGTTCAACGGGCAGGTGCGCCAGGTGCGGCCCAGGATCAGCTCGGCGCGGACTTCCAGCGGAGCGCCAGACAGGCTGACGGCCGCGCCCAGCCAGACCAGCAGCAACGGCAACCCCAACAACGCCCAGCACGCACCGCCTTGCACACCCGGCCTGGCCAACCGCTGGGTCAGCCACAGTGACAGTATTGCCAAACTGCCGGGCAAGGCCAGCTTGGCCCAGAACAACGGTGTGGACGCAACCAGCGCCAGATCGTTACGGACACCGAACAGGGTCACGGTCAGCAATACCGCGCCCAGCATACCGCCCAGCAACGCCATACCCAGACGCCGCGCCAGCACATGGCGGTCCACCGGCCCTTCCCCAGCGGCCAACAGGGCAATCAGTTCATCGGTCTTCATCGTCGCCCTTGCCTCCTATCAACTTGGCCAATGCCTTCAAGCCCCGGTGGATGCCAACCTTGACTGCCGAGGCAGAAAGCCCGGTCACGCGTGCAGTCTCCTCCACCGACAACCCCTCCAGCTTGACGTGAACGATGGGCAGGCGCTGGCGTGGCGGCAACTGTGCCAACAGCTTGCCCAGATCCCGCGTGGCCTGGGCCGCCTCTTCCACACCGGCGGCAAACAGGTCGCTGTCATCCTCCAGCCCGTCGTGCAGCGCATCGTGGCGGGCATAACTGCGATAGTGATCCGCCAGCTTGTAGCGGGCAATGGCCTGCACCCAGGCGGTCAGCGGTTGCTGGGCCTGGTAGGTGTGGCGGGCGTTGTGCACCGCCAGCAACACGTCCTGTAGCAGGTCTTCCACTTCGCCGGGGCGCTGCGCCAGGCGCCTTAGTAAAAAACCACGCACATGCACCGCCAGCGCCGCCAGAAAGGCCCTGTACGCCACGGCATCGCCCGCCAACCCTTGCAGCAGTAACGCCTGCAACCGGGCTTCGCGTGCGATGAGTGCCTGCTGAGAAGTAGTTCGTAGCATTGGCCGCCCGGGTTACATCCACCGTGGAGTTTTTTACCTAGGGTTGTTGCCTTCATACGTTAGGCGACGGCTACGACGCCGGGAATTTTTTTCCAGTGCCTGTAACCCGATCCGCCAAAGCCGCGAACTAGTTCATGAGCCGCCGGTACATCGCCACGGCCCCACTTCCCGGAGACGCATCATGAAAACCCTCGCCCTCACCACCGCCGCCCTCGCACTCGCCTCACTGGCCGGTGCCGCCCTGGCCGCCGACGCGACCAACAACGCAACCGGCGCCGCCATGGAAAAATGCTACGGCGTTGCCATGGCCGGCAAGAACGACTGCAAGGCCGGCGCCGGCACCAGTTGCGCCGGCAGCGCGAAAAAGGACTACGACGGCATGCACTGGAAGAACGTACCCGCTGGCACCTGCACCTCCATCAAGACGCCCAATGGCATGGGCTCGCTGTCTCCGGTCAAGTCGTGAGCGGAGGCCGCCGATCATGAACGGGATCACCTGCATGGGCGCCGGCCTGGGGCTCAAGGCCGAGCACTTTGCCGAAGCCTGGGCTTGCCAGGCCAACGGGCTGTGGTTTGAAGTGCACCCGGAAAACTACATGGTCGGCGGCCCACGGCTGGACGGGTTGCAGCGCATTGGCGAACGCCATCCACTGTCACTGCACGGCGTCGCGCTGTCACTGGCAGCCGATGCCGTACCCGATGCGCAGCACCTGCGTCGCCTGCGGGCGCTGGTCGATCTGGTGCAGCCGGCCTTGGTGTCGGAGCACCTGGCCTGGTCGACCTGGGGCGGGCAGTATCACCCTGACCTGCTGCCCTTCCCCCGCAGCAACGAGGCCCTTGCCCGTATCAGCGACAACATCCTGCGTACCCAGGACGCGCTGGGGCGCAGCCTATCGCTGGAAAACCCCAGCCATTATCTGGAGCTGGATGGCCACGACTGGGATGAAACCGAATTTCTGCATGAACTGGTGCGCAGGACCGACTGCGGCTTGTTGCTGGATGTCAACAACGTGTACGTGAGTGCCCAAAACCTCGGCTTCGACGCCGCCGGATACCTTGAGCGGTTCCCGGCAGGGGCAATCCGCGAAATACACTTGGCCGGCCACAGCCAGGACGCCCAGGGCACGCTACTGATCGACTCCCATGACGCGGCCATCGCCGCACCGGTCTGGGCCTTGTACCAGCAAGTGATCGCACGCATCGGCCCGCGCCCGACCTTGATCGAGCGTGACGGCAACGTGCCCGCCTTCACGGAACTGCTAGCCGAACGCAATACCGCCCAGGCACTGCTCGATCAGGCAGGAGCACGACCATGAACCTTTCCCTTGGCCAGTTTCAAACCGCCTTTGTCGAGGCGCTGTATCACCGCTCTGCCCCACAATTGGCCGCACTGACTGGCCAACCAGCGTTTGCGGTGTATCGCAACACCGTGCTGGCAGGTTGTGTTGACGCCCTTCGCGCCAACTTCCCCGCCGTCGAGGCACTGGTCGGCCCGGCCTGGATGCAGGACGCTGCCGCAGCCTATGCACAATGCACGCCCCCCGACGACCCGCGGCTGATCCGCTACGGTGCGACGTTTGCCGAATTTCTCGAACAACAGCAAGCCCATCACGGCTTGCCGTACCTGGCCGATGTGGCACGCCTGGATTTCGCCTGGTGCGAAGCCTTCAGTGCCCTTCGCGAGCCCTGCCTTGACCTGGCCGACCTTGCCGGCATGACCGCCACGGACCTGGCGTGCAGTTACCTGGCCCCGCGCAGCAGCGTGCGCTGGTACTGGTTCGCGCAAACTCCGGTGTTCAGCCTGTGGCGCCACAGCCGTGAAGGCCTGGCCTGGCCGCAAGACCAGCCCTGGCGCGCAGAAGGCGCTTTGTTGAGCGGCACTGACGAAGGTGTCGCACAACAAGCGCTGGAAATGGGGGGCTGTGCGTTTCTCGATGCCTGCGCCCAAGGCCTGACGCTGGAGCGGGCCTCACAGGTTGCGCAGCAGGCTCAGCCCGACCTGGACTTCGCCGCCCTGCTCGGCCGACTGCTGGCCGCCCAGGTGTTTCGTCCACTTTCCTTCGCTTGAGGAGCCACCATGGACATCACCCACACCTCGCGCACTGGCCACGGCCTGCGCCAACGCTGGAACCACCTCGCCGAACGGCTGCACCTGCTGCTGAGCGACACACTGTTATGCCTGGTGGCACGCCTTGCCATTGCCTCGATCTTCTTTCTGTCCGGCCGTACCAAGGTCGAAGGCCTGCTGACCATCACGCCCAGCACCTATGACCTGTTCCAGAGCGAATACGCACTGCCGCTGGTGTCCCCCTGGCTGGCAGCCCACCTGGCCGCCTATGCAGAGCACCTGTTCCCGCTGTTGCTGGTACTGGGCCTGTGCACCCGCCTTTCGGCCCTCGCCTTGCTGGGCATGACCACAGTGATCGAAGTGTTTGTCTACCCCGATGCCTGGCCAACGCACTTGTCCTGGGCCGGCTTGCTGCTGTTGTTGATCGGGCGGGGAGCCGGTGCGTTGTCGCTTGATCGGCTGCTGGGCGTGAGATGACCCGCCGTTGTAAAATCAGGCTCGCGCCTCGGTTTTGCGATGGCTTGGCAGACAAAGGCAGTTCGGGAGGGGCTGGTGGCAGACCATGTTGACTACAAGCGCAATAGCGAAATCCCCGGCCTGGTGCTGAGCGAGGGGCGGTTTTCCAGTTTTCGCTTTGATCGCCATTATCACCTCGACTACCACGTAGGCCTGATTACCGAGGGTGTGCAGCGCCAAGGGCTGAACGGCGAATCCGTGCTGCTTACCCCCGGCACCATTCAATTGATGCCGCCGTGCGAAATCCATGACGGTGTCAGTGCCGATACCGCGTCCTACACCCTCAAGACCTTTCGCGTTTCGGCCGCCCTGCTCAAGGATGTCACCGAGGAGCTGACCGGGCACGACCGGTTTTCTGCGCTTGGCGGCGCGCTGTTGCAAGACCCTGGGCTGTCCATGGAACTGGCACACTTGCACAGCACGCTGGCACAGGGCATACCCGCGTCGCCCTTGTTCGTCGAGTCGCAATGGCTGACATTGCTCGGCCGCTTGTTCAGCGAAACCCGCATGGTCAAGCAGCAGTTCGTCAAAGGCACCCTCTCACCGCTGCAATGGCGCAGGGTGACAGAGCACTGCAACGCCCACCTGGCAGACAAGATCACCTTGCTGGAACTGGCTGCGTTGTGTGGCCTTGAGCGCTTCCAGTTCCTGAAAATGTTCAAGCAGACCGTGGGCATGACGCCCCATGCGTGGCTGGTTCGCCTGCGCCTGGAGCGCGCCTGCGAACTGCTCAGCCACACACAGTGGGAGCTGACCAAGGTTGCTCAGGAAGTCGGCTTCTACGATCAAAGCCATTTCAACCGGGCCTTCAAGCAGGCGTTTGGCGTGGCGCCCTCGCTGTACTGACGCACGCCCCCTTCCTGATCACTCAATTTTATACAAGCGCGCCTCGCACAGGCTTCTTAACCTTGGGCACCGGGCCGGACACCGCATTGTCCCCGCCCCGTACTGATAGAAACGGTCAAGGAGCCATTGATGACACTGCGCGCGTATTACACAAGCGATGAACTCACCCTGCGCACAGACGTGCTGAGCTGCACGCCAACGGATGATGGCAAGTTCCAGGTTGTACTGGCAGAAACGCTGTTCCATCCGCAAGGCGGTGGGCAACTGGCCGATCAGGGTGTCATCGCTGGCATACCGGTCAAGGGCGTAAGCCAGAATGAAAACCAGGTCATCCATGTCCTTGAGCAGCCGGTTCCACTTGGCCCTGCCGAAATCGCTGTCTCACCTGACGCTCGCAGCTTGCACGCCCGCCTGCACTCCGCAGGCCACCTGATCTCTGGAGTAGGTCAGCTCTTGGGCTGGCAGCCGGTCAAGGGGCACCACTGGCCGGGTGAGTGCCGGGTGGTGTTCGAGCGCCAGCCGCACTCCGAGGCGCTGACGGCCGAGCAGCTGGAGCACGCCGTCAATCAACTGATCAACGATGACGTACCTCGCCACCTGCTTGACCAGAACGGCCTGAGAACGGTGTGTTTCGGTACGCTGCCCATGCACGGTTGCGGAGGTACGCATGTTGTATCCGCTGGCGAGATCGGTCTGGTCAAAGTGCTCAAGTTCAAAGAAAAGAAGGGCCAGCTGTCTGTCCATTACGACATAGGCAACTGATCGGCCGCACTGCCCGGTTACCAGGCCGCAAGCCGTGTACATGCAATCGACTTTACAGGAGGCCACCGCGTGGACTACATACCTCAACTCTTGACCATTGCTGCGGTCATGCTGCTGGGCTGCATAAGCCCGGGGCCGGACTTCATCGCCGTCACCTCCAACGCGCTGATCAGCCGCAAGCGCGGCCTGGGGGTTGCCCTGGGCACCGCCCTGGGCATCTGCGTCTGGGCCGTGATGGCGGTCATTGGCCTGGGCGTGCTGCTCACCAAACTGGCCTGGCTGTACGACACCATCCGCGTGGTCGGGGTGTGCTACCTGCTCTACCTTGGCGCCAGGATGCTGATCGGTGCCCGCCGCCCCTATCAGGAGCTGGCGATCGCCACCTCCAGTAATACCACTACCCCAGCGCCTCGGGTCGGCTTTCTGGTGTCGATGACTAACCCCAAGGCCGCTGTGTTCTTCGGCAGCTTTTTCATTACCGTGCTGCCTCAGCATGCCCCCGTCTGGGTACTTGGCAGCGCCGTCGTGGTGGTGACGCTGGTTTCGTTCCTGTGGTTTTCAACGCTGGCCCTGATGTTCTCGACTCAACGGGTTCGCCTGCTGTACGCGGGCATGCGGCGGCCGATTGATGCGGCGATGGGGGCGGCGCTGATCGGGCTTGGCGCGCACCTGGCGCTTGCCCGATAACGGTCACCGGTGCCCCACACCCACCCTGCTGTAACGCTACTGCCGGTCAGGCTTTGCCGATGGGTCTCGTGCAGGCGCCGCGAACCATTTCTCGCGCGGTACCCATTTGTCCTGCGCCGGATCACCCAGATAATGCGGCGACATGATCTGCACCCCATACTCGTTGAACACATCCTGGATGTTGGCGTGCAACAGGCTCAGCAACTCCGCACGCGGCCTTGGCGCGCTGGGAACTGCCTGGGCCACCAGGCGGTACTCGGGGTAGAAGTCTGAAAGGCCGGTCTGGAATACCTGCGGCGTGGGGTTTTCCAGTATGCCATCGGTGCGGTGGGCGGCCTCTACCAGCATGGCTTCCACCTGGCGCCACGGCGTGTCGTAGCCGATGGTGACAACCGTGTCGACGATGTAACCCGGCCCCTGCACCACCCGCGAATAGTTGCGCGTCACCGAACCGGTAATCATCGAGTTGGGCAACGTCAGCACCTCGCCCAGGCCGGTGCGGATGGTGGTGTTGAACATGCCGACCTCGGTCACCGTGCCTTCGTTGTCGCCCACGCGCACGTACTCACCCGCCTTCAGTGTGCGTGAATACGTCAGGATCAGCCCCGCCGCTGCCTGCCCGACCACGCTGGAAGCCCCCAGCGAAATCATCAAACCGAGCAGTACCGACAGGCCCTTGAAGGCATCGGTGCCAGAGCCTGGCAGATACGGGTAGGCCATCACCAGGGCAAACAGCCAGATCGCCAGTGACGTCAGCCGCGTGGTGGGCTGCAGGGTTTCCTCGGTCAGCCATTTCAGCGTACCGGGGCGGGCCATGCGCTCCAGCATGCGCCGGCTGAAGCCACTGATGCCCCGGGCGATGAAGAAAATCATGACGGCCACGGCGATGCCAGGGATGGCGTGCAGAATGCCATCGAGCAGATAACGCAGCAGGTCGAGCAGGTGCACGTTGAGGCTTTCGCCCCACGGCCGGGTGTAAGGAAACTGCGATAGCACGAAGCTCAGCCACTGGTAGCTGAGCAGCAGCACGATTGCCCAGTACATCAGGCGCAGCAAGCGGTCGATCAGAAAGTACACGTACTGCATGTCGAACAGCGGCAGCTGGCCCACCTTGATCTGCCGGGCACGTTCACGCATCAATTGCGGCAGGCGCCCGCGCAGTTTGCGCCGGCCCAGGTTGGCACCCTTGATCAGCACCACGAACACCAATGTGGCGACGGCAGAAAACCCCAGCGCCTTGAGCAGGAAGCGCAGGCTGCGTGCTTCGCCGGTCTCATCCACTACCTGGCGCAACGTAGCGGCTGCCTGCTCGACCGCTTCACGGGTATCGCCGCCCTCTACGCCCAGGTCCTGGGGCGCGACAATGAACGCCCTGCGCCCGCCCAGCAGCACCAGGTGGCTGTTGGCGATCGGGTCGACACTGACCTTCAGTTCGTCGGTACCACGCAAGGCCTCGTCGATAACCGATGAGGCCCGCTGCGCGCGTGCAGCGGGGGTTTCGCCCAGCAGCGTGGCGTGAAAGGTGAAAATGCTGCGGTTGGCGATACGCAACTCTGCGGGTTCACCCGGCACACCATCAGTAGCGCTGCCTGCCAAGTCCTTGCCCTGCCCGGCCAGCGGCAGCAAAGCGCACAGCGCCAACAGCACGGTCAGAAGACGGTTCATTGCGCACTCCCTGGCCAGTAGTCCTGTAGTGATAGCACAGGCTTCGCAGGGCAGCGCCGGGATCCACTCCGACCGGCATTCGGCTGTGTCGCGCCCGAATTGCACACTCATCCACAGCGCGCTTGAAATACATATACGAATATCCGTATATTCGTTATTCCATATGTTTTGGTGTGCCCATGAACACTCCACCCGACATTTTCAAGAGCCTGTCTGACGAAACCCGCGCTCGTGCAGTCTTGCTCATTGCCAGCCTGGGCGAGCTCTGCGTCTGCGAACTGATGTGTGCGTTGGGCGACAGCCAGCCAAAAATCAGTCGCCATCTGGCGCAACTGCGCAGCAATGGCATGCTGCTGGATCGCCGCCAGGGCCAGTGGGTGTATTACCGCCTTAATCCGGAGCTACCCGCCTGGGTTCACCAGATGTTGCAGGTCACCTTGCAGGCCAATTCGCAGTGGCTGGCCGACAATTCTCTTCGGCTGAAGAACATGGACGGCCGCCCCGTTCGTGATGCCGCCTGCTGCTGATCATCACCAAGCGAGAGAACCATGCTGGTCGCCATTTCCGTCTTTGTTTTCACCCTTACCCTGGTCATCTGGCAGCCCAAAGGGCTTGGCGTCGGCTGGAGTGCCGCGCTGGGTGCGCTCATCGCCTTGGCGGTTGGAGCCGTTTCCCTGCACGACATTCCGACCGTGTGGGCCATTGTCTGGAACGCCACCGCCACCTTCATCGCCGTCATTATCATCAGCCTGTTGCTGGACGAAGCCGGTTTCTTCGAATGGGCAGCGCTGCATGTCGCACGGTGGGCAAACGGCAGCGGCTACCGCCTGTTCGCCTTCTGCGTGCTGCTCGGCGCCGCGGTCTCGGCGCTGTTCGCCAACGATGGTGCAGCGCTCATCCTTACCCCCATTGTCATGTCGATGCTGCTTGCGCTGCGCTTCTCACCCGCAGCGACGCTGGCCTTCGTCATGGCCGCCGGCTTCATCGCCGACACGGCAAGCCTGCCACTGGTGGTCTCCAACCTGGTCAACATCGTCTCGGCCGACTACTTCAAGCTGGGCTTTGCCGAGTACGCTTCGGTGATGGTGCCGGTGAATCTCGCCAGCGTGGCGGCAACCCTGTTGGTGCTGTTCCTGTTTTTCCGTCGTGATATCCCAAGGCAGTACGCGCTTGAAGCCTTGAAGGAACCGAGCGAGGCGATTCACGACCACGCCACCTTCAAAGTGGGGGGGTGGGTGCTGCTGGTGTTGCTGGCAGGCCTGTTCGCCCTGGAACCACTGGGTATCCCGGTCAGTGCGGTGGCCGCCGTCTGTGCAGTAATCCTGTTCGCCGTCGCCGCCCGCGGTCACCGCATTTCAACCCGCCGCGTGCTGCGCGAAGCACCGTGGCAAGTGGTGATCTTTTCTCTCGGTATGTACCTGGTGGTGTACGGCCTGAAAAACGCCGGGCTGACAGACATGCTCACCCACCTGCTCGACCGGCTTGCCGAGCAAGGGCTGTGGAGCGCCGCCATCGGCACCGGCTTGATTTCTGCGCTGCTGTCTTCGGTGATGAACAACATGCCCAGCGTGCTGATCGGTGCCTTGTCGATCCAGGCCAGCGGCGCGGAGGGCCTGGTGCGCGAGGCGATGATCTACGCCAACGTCATCGGCTGCGACCTGGGCCCGAAAATCACACCGATTGGCAGCCTCGCCACACTGCTGTGGCTGCATGTGCTGGCGCGCAAAGGCATGCGCATCACCTGGGGTTACTACTTCAAGGTGGGCATCCTGCTGACGCTGCCGGTGTTGCTGATCACCCTTTCGGCCCTGGCGTTGCGCCTGAGCCTCTGATGCCCGCCGCAAGGCGGAGGAGCCCTCCATGCGAGTCCTGTTCATGTGCACGGCCAACAGTTGCCGCAGCATTCTTTCCGAAGCACTGTTCAACCATCTGGCACCGGCTGGCTTCGAGGCCGTCAGTTCCGGCAGCTTTCCCAGGGGGCAGGTACTGCCCCGCAGCCTGAGCACGTTGCAGCAAGCCGGTATTTCGACCGAGGGCCTGAGCAGCAAGGGCAACGACGCCTTTGAAGGCAACCCGCCGGACATCGTCATCACCGTCTGCGACAACGCTGCCGGCGAAGCCTGCCCGATATATTTCGGCCCCGCGCTGAAGGCGCATTGGGGGCTTGCAGACCCGTCCGAGGTGCGGGGTGACGAAGCGGCGGTAGACGCGGCGTTCCAAGCCACTTTGGCGCACATCGCGTCACGCTGCGAAGCCTTCTTCGCACTGCCTTTCGACAACCTCGACCGTGAACAACTCCAGCACGCGCTGGATCGCATCGGCACGCTTTGAGCAGGCGTAAAAAACCTGCTCGCCGGCTCCACCGCCCCTGATCAAAGGAACGACATTGGCCATTCTCGAAGATTTGATGAACCAGGTACCAACCGATATCGATGTGCTCATCAGCCTTGATGCCCAAGGCGACAATTTCAATACGCAGCGGGACGTCGATTTCGTTTTCTATGCGAAGGCGTTGCACCAGGGCGAGGCTGCGGTAGGGTTCATCAACGACTTCAGGTTTGGCACTGCCAAGCTTGAGACCGTATCTGAAGAGCAACATAGAATATTGGTGACAATCCACAGCCAGATCACACAAGAGGTGATTCTGTGCCTGTCGGGTTACATGGCGTGCCTGGCACGCCTGTTCGATCTTGATTACGACGGGTGGGGATGCATTGCACAGCGCCCGACCTGAGTGCTTCGCAACTGCCTGCGTTCACCAAGACCAATGCACATGAAGGCGTCCGACCTGCGAATGAACAAGGTTCGAGCCTTGCGTAAGCCGTTAGGTCATCAAACCCATTCAGGTCTGTAGGACCAGCCGCGTTTGTTCTGTAATTTCAAACTGCACGGGCCGCTGGGTTTTCTGCTGCATCACTATCGCTCGCGATGACACGTGCTCACCATGAGCAACGTCGCGTATGCGAAGCTTGGTCAGATCGCAGGCCCGTAGCTTGCTGTCGATGGCCAGATCGAAAAGGGCTAAATCACGAGTTTCCTCCGCGATTTGGAGCCTTACCCGAATGGCCCAGATATCTTTCAGGCGGAGCGGAGCTTTCTGCCCGACCAGTTTTCCTTTGTTCCAAGGCTGATGGCTGCTGGTCATAATGGCGTTCATGGCTTGTCCTCCATGTGAGGGAGGAGAAGGATGGTCAGCCCAATCCAGAGGCGCTAACCGACCCATAGCCGAGGGTCATTGGGCGCTCAGGCCAAAGGCGCACCAATCATCAAAATCGCAGTGCCATGGGTTGCAGTCGCCGGCCAGGTACCGAACTTCAACCTGACCTGGGAGCATATTAAACCCTCGACCATTGTGAACAGGACTATCGGCCACCCGTGATCGGTCAGCACGAACGCAAGATAGCTGTGACACGCGCAAAAGGCGCAAGCACTGCACAGTGCCGCTCGTTGAGCGGTGGTGTGGCGTTCTAACTGACTTTGCAGCATACCGCGAAAAAGCACCTCTTCCAGCGCATTGCCAGCGAAGGCAAAAAGGGCAAAACAAAATAGCCACAGAAAAGGAGCCAGCTCTAGCTCCAGATAGAATCTTATTGGCAAACCGATGATACAGCCTGCGGTTATGCCTATGGCCAGCCCCGTCGTACAGTTGCCCTTGAATCCAACCACCAGCCGCCAGCACCTGGGCAGAAATTGCGCGAGCATGGCAATCAGGACTATTGAACCTAGGCCAAGCAAGGCTAATACCCAGTGATTCCTGTGAAACCGTAGCGGCGGCTCCCCGCCAAGGTGCCACAATCCACAGGGGGTCATCATGTCGCGGATGCCGATGAACGCGAAGATCAGGATGAGTAATTGCATACCGGTCTGCGCGCGTGGGGTGCTGCGTAGCCAGACGGCACACAACCCCATAATCGGAAAAATACGCCACAGATAGCCCAGTAGCACGGGCAGTGCTTCGAATGCCATTTCATCTTCCATGAGATCAAGCTGGCGGCCAGTTTAGCCGTTTCCTCACTCACATTGGGGGGGGCGCCAGCGAGAGATTCAGGATCTGACTGGCCGTTACTGTTGCAGTTGACCGTCTGCTTTCGACCCGTAGCGGACGTAGTGAATCCTGATAATTTGCCGTTCGGCAAACCACAAACTCTTTCATGAAAGAGCAAGCTCTTTTACCCTATTGCCGCGGCGAATGCTTCTGGCGTCGGGCTCTCCTGCCATTGCGCGATAGTCCCCGGCAGCACCAGCCATGGCTGCTTGCGCCGTGTCCAGATATGCGCAACTGGCTCGAAACGCTCAGCGCCTTCCAGGATGCCGGCCCTTACCACTCGCATGCCGGGCGCTGCCGTGGTCTCGTTGAACAGCCGGGTATGACAAATACCGCAGGCATATTGGGTAGACGTTTGACCTTGGTGTTCATGCTCAAAGGTCGCCGTTTCGCCAGACACCTCAACAGCCGACGCTGTGCTCAGCATGTGCAGACCAAACGCACTGCCACTCCAGCGCTGGCAGTTCAAACAGTGGCAGGCATACAGCGGCGGCAATTGCTGCGCCACGATCTCAAGGGTGACATGCCCACATCGGCACTGACCGGTGATTCTCATGCGTAGGTTCCTTACAATGACGCCCGGAAAAATGTGGGCGAATGATCGCTCTTCACGGGCTCGGGCAGAAGATCAAATTAGGAGCAACTGTTGGCTAAGAATGTATGAGCGGTATTGAATGGGAAAGCCAACGTGTATTTCTCGCCGTGTTGCGCTCTGGCAGCCTTAGCGGCGCGGCGAAGTTGCTGGGTATCGCCCAGGCCACTGCGCGCCGACGCCTCGACCATCTTGAACACGCTCTTGGTGTGAGTCTATTCACCCGCACACCTCAAGGACTGACGCCTACTGCCGGAGCACAGCGCCTGATCGAACATGTGGAGGCCATGGATCTGGCCGCGCAAACCTTCAACCGCATGGCCAGCTCTGAAGCGTCAATGGATCACGGTACAGTCCGGCTGACCTGTGGCGAGTTGCTTGGCATCGAGGTATTACCCGGCCTGCTTCGCTCTTTCCATTACGAGCACGTCGGACTCAAACTTGAGTTGAGCATAAGCGATGCCCTTGAAGACATCGCCAGGCTGCAATCGGATATTGCGGTGCGGCTGATGCGGCCCAATGAAGCGGATATCACGGTGCGGCGTGTCGGCAGTTTGCGGATTGGCATCCATGCCAGTGCCGGGTGCTTGGAGCGCTACGGTAATCCAGCCTCCCTGCTGTCGTTGCGCCAGGGGCCGCTGATCGGGCCGGACAGGCGCTCAGCGGATTTGCGTCGGTATGTCGACGCAGGTCTGTGCGATGCCGATCAGCACTTCGCTATTGCCTCTGATCATCACCTTGCTCAGTTGGCCGCTCTGAAAGCGGGCTTAGGCTTCGGACTTTGCCCGGCGCAAATCGCAAAATCGCACGGCCTGGTACATGTGCTACCACAGGATTTTGGCTTTGAGATAGAGGTGTGGATCGCAATGCACAATGACCTGCGCAAAATTAATAGGATCGCTCAGGCGTTCGAGGTTCTTGGAGAGCAGTTGCATCAGTATTTATGCTTGGCCGATCAGTGAGCCGCGTAGGCCGTGGCATGCACTGCTTGGTCTGAACGACTGCAATGGGTCGGAAGCGGCCGTCGGGCGTTTACGAAACCAGGAGCAACTCACTTTTACGGATCGGCAAGGCGGAAGTAGTTAAAAATTCTTAGAGCCAGCCTGCGTGCGACGCTTCGAGCTGGATAGTTAACTCAAGGAAGGAAATATGATTCGCTTATTGATTTCTACGTTTTGCCTAATGCTCCTCTCTGGTTGCACAACACGCGTCAGTTCTGATGTGCGCGAGCAAGTGTGGTATTCCGAAGGAGAGAGACCAGCCACCGCCCCTTGGCACGTCTATTTGGTATTTACTGACGACGGCCATTTCATCTATTGGCGCACCGTAGAAAAACCGGATGATGTGCTCAAAAAAATTGACTCCTACATGAAAGGCGCCGGTCTCGATGTTGGCAGCCCGGTGCCATACACACGAACTGACAACGACATAAACGCGGTTTCGCGAACCCCGTTCCTAAGTAGAACGGGTGATACGGTCTACACTGATGTCCGCACCTTTAGAGGGCGCTTTGTCGGCGACGCTTTAGAAATAGATTTCGAAAGAATCACTGTCTGGCCTCCTCGTCCTACATTTTCTGAAGGCGTCAGACGATGGTCGTTGAAAAGACTTAGCTCCTTGCAAAATAAGTGAAAAGCCGAGTGTGATGGCGTCTCTTGTCGATAGAGCAGCGGCCCTGTTGGATTGAACGAACATCCTAGAGTTACTAGTAAGCGATGGGTAAGCTTTGCCTGCTCCAATGGCCTTTTAACTGTCCATTACCATTGGCCGCTTTTGGCCGATTGCTGCCCTTCGCGAGAGGCAGCTATGGGTCGAAAGCGGTCAGCCGTGACCAGCAGCTAATACAACTTCTGACGTGCACACGCGCCATAGCGTCGCACGCGGTGCTGACGCTGTTCGCCCCGAGCATGATGGGAACCTTTCAATCCGCCTACCCTGCTTCCCTGTCTAAGGCGTAATCCTTGAAAGCTAACTACCCGATCCCATGGGAGCACCGTACGTGCCTATCGACTTCAGACCCGCTCAAGCCTCGGACGCGCACGATATTGCGCGCTTCTTTCAACTGACATCGGAGGGCATGGCCGATTACATATGGAGCAAGCTTGCCGCACCTGGCGAAGCGTTGCTGAGTGTCGGTGCGTCTCGCTATGCCAGGGAACAGGGCGACTTTTCGTACAAGAACTGCCTGATGGCCACTTACGAAGGGCGCGTCATCGGCATGATGCACAGCTATGCCTTGCGCGAGACCCCTGACAGGCCGGTCGAGACAGACCCGGTCCTCGCGCCGTATTCCGACATGGAAATACCCGACACCTTGTACATATCCAGCCTGGCCCTGGATGAGGCCTGGCGCAGCCAGGGGCTGGGCGTCCAGTTTCTTCGCCACGCCCAGCAGCGTGCGGAGGACGCTGGCCTGGATGGGCTATGCCTGATCGATTATGCAGAAAACCACGGTGCACGCCGCTTCTATGAACGTCACGGTTTTCAAATTGTTAAAACCTGCCAGATCGTTCCGCACCCGATGCTGGGCGTAACCGGTGAAGCCTATTTGATGTATCGCCCTAACCACAACGTGCTCGAGAAAAAACCATGAACAAGAAACTGACCGTGTTCCGCGAACTGGACATTCAACCGGTGCGCGACCTTCCTTTTTTTGAAGAGGTCGTGGAAGGCACCCCTCATACGCTGACGTCCAAGTACTATCACGATGAACAGCAAGGTCGCATTTCCGGAGAATGGGAAGCCAGCACCGGAGCGTGGCGCATCGACTACAAGGTTTGGGAGTTCTGCCATGTGCTGAGTGGACGCTGCGTCATCGAACTCGAGGGTTGCGCCCCCGTCACACTGGCCGCTGGCGACACGTTCATTATCGAACCGGGCGCCAAGGGCAAATGGACCGTGCTGGAAGACATGAAAAAGAACTTCGTGATCCTCTTGCCCGCGAACTAGGCACGGGGTCGCGTTTCATCGAGCGCAGCATAAGGACAGTTTGCATGCTTGCCTGCTGGCGGCGCTCGAATGTATTTCGGCAGGCCACAACAGCCCTCTCCCTCTCAGTGTTTGCTTGGGTTGAGAGCGGTCACTTGCGAGCCGCACCTTTCACGCTGATGACGCCAGTCCAGGAAATAGAGTTGCCTGGCACGGGCTACGCCCGTACTCGTGGGTCAAGCCCGCACTGATACTTGGCATCTTCAAGGCGTGCTTCAAACGCCTGGAGCCCTGCGTATATCTGTTGGAGCCCAGTGATTTGCCCCAGCACTTCGCGTTTCTTGTCGGCAATGGCCTTGCCCGCCAACTCCCACGGCAAATCAGCACCCTGATGCCTCGGCAGAATCGCCTGCAGTTCCTTAAGTTTGAAACCCAACTGCTGCGCGCATTTGATGAACGCCAGCAGTTCGACACTCTGCTGGTTGTAAACGCGGTACTGCCCCTGGCGTTCGGGCGGCGGCAGCAAGCCAATCGCTTCATAGTGGCGGATGGTCTTGACCGTGGTGCCCGACAGTTGGGCTGCTTTGCCGATGTACATGAACGTCCTTTTCATAAGGGTGCGGCGCATCATTGCATGACGCCAGCGGTTCGGGAACCTCATTGGCGCAGGTCAGCCGGCGAGCTTTCGTGCCTGTTGGAGCCAGGCTCCGCGCCGCCGCGCGCTGGAGCCGAGCAGCGGCCCGAACATCAGGGTACGCAGCGGTCTGATACCGCAAAACTGTAACGTGGTCTTGCGCACTTGGTGAAGGCCAGGCATGCGATACACCCAGCGGTAGTACCAAGGCGGTGTATCCATCGTCACCAGCAGATGCGCCGTGCGCCCCTTGAGCAGTTGATCGGGGAAAGCCTTGCCTGCCCTATACCGGAACGCGAAGCCGGGCAAGAACACGCGGTCGAAAAAGCCTTTCATCAATGCAGGGATACCCCCCCACCAAATGGGGTAGATGAAGGCTAAGTGCTCGGCCCAAGTGATATCGGCCTGGGCCCTGAGCAGGTCGGGTTCCAGTGGCTGCGCTTGCCGGTAACCGCTGCGCAGCACCGGGTCGAAGCTCAAGGCATCAAGCCGTAACACCCTTACATCATGGCCGGCACTTCTGGCCGCCTCGACATAACTCTCGGTCAGCGCTGCGCAGAAACTCTCGCCTGACGGGTGCCCCAGCACCACGAGTACTCGTTTGCTCATCATCACTTCATCCTGAACATGAAGCGTGCAGGGTAAAGTCTGCCCCTAACGGGAGAGTCAACTGCTCAGGCTGCATCCCCGCCGTTCAGACTCCCTGTTCACATCAAGCCCGCACTCAAAACCCCTGAATCAGGCTCTGCGGCCTGCATGCCTGGTGACGACTCGGATTTTAGCCGGGCTTGAATCCAGTCGATGAATGCCCGAACGTGCGGCCTGTTCAGGCTCTCTTTGCGGGTAACCAGATAGTAGGCGAAGCGCGAAGGCCAGGCCCGGTCCACCGCTACCACCAGTTGGCCACTGCGCAGATATTCTTCCGCGTGCTGCGCCTGTACGAGTGCGATGCCCTGCCCACTGGCTGCCGCGCGCAACAAAAGCAGGTCTTCATCAAAGCTTGGCCCACGGCGGCTTCGGTGATCGACCTCGACACCATGCGCCTGCAGCCACAGCGCCCAGTCGGCACGGTCGGCATCCTGCAGGAGCGGGTAACGCAGGCAGTCGTGCGGCTCCTCCAGTACCGGCCCGCCGGCAAGCAGGCCTGGGCTGGCTACCGGTAGCAGCACAGGCGCCAGTAGCGGTATGGATTCCAGCCCGGGGTAATCGCCCAAGCCATGGCGCAGGGCGATATCGACAGGATCACGGTGCAGGTCGACAAGCTCAGCCGTGGACTGCACGCGCACATCGATCTCTGGATGCTTCACATTGAAATCCACCAACCGTGGCACAAGCCAGTCGGACGCGAATGAAGGTTGGGTGCTGATCGTGAGGGTTCTGGCGCGGGTCAGAACTTCAAGATCAAGCAGCGCGCTTTCGATCTGGCCAAACCCGCGTGAAAGCCCCGGATAAAGGCTCGCGCCAGCCTCGGTGAGCTGCACCCCATAACGGCTTCGGGTCAGCAGAATGACGCCGAGACGATCTTCCAGCAGACGAATCTGTTGGCTGATAGCCCCCGGGGTCACCCCCATGCGCTCGGCGGCTGCCTTCAGGCTGCCCAGCCGAGTGGTTTCAGTGAAGGCACGCAACGCGAGCAACGGCAAGACCGCACCCATAGAATTCCAACCTTAGAAAAACTGATGTTAGAGAATGAAAGGATCGTTAGTAAGCCCGCTTCTTAATGCCTAGCATAGCGTGAAGTCAGGCTACCTCGAATCAGTTTTATTAAGGTGAATACCATGCAGGACCCTGCACCCGTACTGTATACCGACAGCTCCCCCAATAGTTTCAAGATCACCATCGCAGAACTCGCCAGCTTCGCCTGGCTGCACATTGCCGCGATCGTCTCCCTGCGCCAGCCATTGGCCCCTGAACCCCTGACCAAGGATTGCCCATGAACCTCATCAACAGCAAAGGCGCCAGCGCCGATGCCTTCGCCCAGCATCCCGGTTATCGTCGCATGTTCGCCCAGGGCCAACTGACACTGGGCGTCTTCCTGCCGCTTCGTTTTTATGACGGTGACATGGCAGTGCTCCGCGGCCAGGCACAACTGGTCAGCGAAATCGACCGCCTGGGCTTTGCAGCCGTGTGGGTACGTGACGTGCCCTTGTACGACCCGGCTTTCGGCGACGCCGGCCAGGTATTCGATCCTTTCACCTACCTTGGCTACCTGACCGCCCATACCCGCAAGATCGCCCTGGCAACCGGTAGCGCGATCTTTGCCCTGCGCCATCCCATCGACCTGGCCAAAGCTGCGGCTAGCCTGGACTGCCTGTCCGGTGGGCGCTTGGTGCTGGGTATTGCCTCGGGCGACCGACCCGTAGAGTTTCCAGCCTATGGCCTACCCCACGAGAACCGTGGCGAGCGCTTCGCGCAAAGCGTGGACTACTTCCGCAAGTTGTTGTCTGGCCACGCGGTGCCGATCCATTCGCCATTGGGGCAACTCGACAGGGCCCGACTGCTGCCGAACCCCGTTACCGGACAGATCCCGTTGCTGGTGACCGGTTCGTCACGCCAATCCTTGCAGTGGCTTGGCGAGCAGGCCGACGGCTGGATTACCTACCCCGAGGCCACCCACAACATCCTTGGTCCCAAGCGCCTGGCCGAGAAGATCCGAGCTTGGCGAGCGGCCATTCCTGGGGGTGGCTTTCGTCCGCATGTCACCAATGAGTGGATTGATCTTGATGAAGACCCGAACTTCCCGCGAACGCCGCAACAAGGTGGCTACGTATTGCGCACAGGCCGCAACGGCTTGATCGAGTTGCTGCACGACTGGCGCGAGGCCGGGGTCAATCATGCGGCACTGGGCATGCAAATGGCGCAGCGCCCGCCGCAGGAAATCATCCAGGAGCTGGCAGAAGAAGTGCTGCCACTGTTTCCATCACTGACTGGGCCAGAGCCCCATGTGCAAACCTGGTAAGCCCGGATGCAGGCCAAGGTGTGCTGGCGGGCGCGGTTTGCATGGAGCTGCCCGACTGCTTCATGCGCATCCAGTCAATCGCTTGTGCATGGGTGTGCAGGCCAGCTCAAGCCCTGAAGGCGAGGTGTAGATTCCTTCAGCCTCCCCCTGATAACCACACCGACGGTAGAACGAAGTGGCATTGGGGGTCGCGTCCAGATGAATCTCGCAAAGCCCGGCCTCAAGCGCCAGACGCTCCAGATACTGGACCATAGCCCTGCCAATTCCCTGCCCCAT
The DNA here is from genome assembly GCF_002992185.1 of Pseudomonas sp. LLC-1. NCBI lineage: Bacteria > Pseudomonadati > Pseudomonadota > Gammaproteobacteria > Pseudomonadales > Pseudomonadaceae > Pseudomonas > Pseudomonas sp. LLC-1. Next base: position 204,550 of record NZ_LUVY01000018.1, read on the forward strand.
GAACGCTGGCAGTACAAACAGAGCCCCCAGCTCGCCGGACTGGAAATCGATGTACCCTGTGGCTACAGGGGCATCGTCCCACCCTGCAATGTGGTAACACCGCTCTACGCTGAGCCTGTACTGCTCCGTCAGCGGCACCTGCGTCCAGGCCTGAACCTGTTCTGCCGTGTAGACGGTAATACACTGGTGCCGTATCGCCTGAAGCCTGATAGAGAAAGCAGCCTCGGCGTCGCTGTACCTGGCTGGACGGATCTGTAACATGCTCACGCTCCTTGTCATGGGTGATCATGACCGGAGCATGAAAAAGCCCCGACCATTAGTGGCGGGGCTTAGGGTTACGTCAGGATTTACGCGCGCAACGTCCTATGGCCCGCCCAAGGCGGTCATCATGGGACGCATCATGTACACGCGGCTGCAAGTCGTCATAGGGGCATCATCGGATGCTTCATGAGCGATGTCAAAACCCGCTCACGCCGTGGCATTGAACGCGTCGTGATATTCCACAGTCCCTGCAGGAACGTCACCGCAAAAGGACAGCGCCTGGAAATACACGTGAGGCACGCCAGGCAACACCAGCTCAGCGTGAGCGTTGAAGCCAAAACGGCTGTAGTAAGCAGGATCGCCAAGCACGACACAACCCGCTGCACCCTGATCTTGCAATTCGCTCAAAGCAGCCTTCATCAGAGAGGCGCCAATACCCCGGCCTTGCCAGTCCGGCAGCACGGATAGGGGCCCAAGCCCATACCAACCCGCCGCACCGGAAGAGACGGTGACTGGAGAGATCGCAACGTGTCCAACGACTCGCTCCTGGTCCACTGCCACCAGCGAAACCGTTAATTGCCCGGCTTTGCGTAATGCATCGACAATGAACTGTTCGGTATGGCTAGAGTGTTCTGCCTGAGCGAACGCAGCGATGGTCACTGCGGCAATCTGCTCGATGTCTTCGGCTCGTTCGTTACGGATATCCACTTTCATCATACCGAACGCAGTGCAGCCAACACGCTCGCCGCGTCACTGACCTCGAACTTGCCAGGCGCTTCCACCGCAACGTGCTGGACGATCAGGTCGTCGACCACCATGGCATAACGCAGCGAACGGCGCCCCAGCCCGCGGGCCGACAGGTCCTGGATCAAGCCCAGCGCATCGCTGAAGTCGCCATTGCCATCGCCGATCATCTTCACGGCATCGCCCACCTGGAGGCTGTTGCCCCAGGCATTCATGACAAAGGCATCGTTTACCGAAACGCAGAAAATTTCGTCAACGCCAGCCGCAAACAATGCTTGTGCCTGCGCTACGTAACCCGGAACGTGGCGTTCGGAGCACGTGGGCGTGAACGCGCCAGGCAAGCCGAAAATAACCACTTTTTTCTGCTTGCACCGGTCGTGAACAGAAAAGGCATTCGGGCCGATCGCGCAGATGCCAGCGTCGTTGTTGTATTCGTAAAGGGTAACGTCGGGCAGTTGATCGCCAGTTTTGATCATCGTTGTCTCCTGCATCAGGTGATGATTGAGCAAGCCATGATGCCGCAGTCTGGTCGAAATGTCCGTGGTTGCCGTGCGGGTTTGATATCCCTGGCAGCTGAAATGCAAAAGCCGCAGCCTCTTGCGCGAACAGGAGACTACGGCTTGGGTGTTGATGACGCTAGCGGCCCAACCTCGTCAGACCGGCGCCACACCGATTTCAGCGCAATACGCTTCGGTTGCCTGCTCGATCACCTTGATATTCTTGTTGGCACGTACCAACAAGAAAACACCGAGCCCAATCATGATGATGCCGGGTACAAGCATGAACAGCATGGGCAACCCGAGGATGATGCAAAACCAGCCCACCAGTTTGAGGAACTTGGCAGCCTTGAGGAGCATGCTTTTCTGCGAGTAAATGGCGTCCGCGTCTTTGGTCGGCAGCATCTTGTAGCTGCCAATGATTTCCCGCTCGTTCGAAAACAGCATGGTATGCCTAATTCCCTTTAGTAAGTGTGTGAATTTACGCCACAGCAACCTTTGCGCTGTTGAAATAACACGAGGCTTGTCTAGCGATTCACTGCGAGCCGTCCATGTATCTCACGAAGCTCAGGCGCTGCCAGGCGTTTGAGCTGGCGCGATTTAACCATGGTAAAGAACCCTTGTTCAATCGATTCTCTGGCCCGACAGGCACAGGCAGAATTATTCCCTGTCGCAAGGAACTCTTTAAACCGGGCGATGTTCTGATGCAACTTTGCCTGTGCATGCCGGATAATATTATTATGATATCACCCAGAATGTGGCGCATCGCCTGTTCAGCGGGCCAGTATCGCCTGATGATGGTCGATCGAAGGCACAGCGTCCTGAACGCGCCGGGCCGTCAGCCATTCGCGCATTCGCGCAGTATCGAAAATCTGCCCCTCCTCCATCATGGCCAGGATGAGCGTTTGGGACATTCGGTAACATCCACATCGGGAACAACACCGCGCTTCCCATCCGTGGGCGCATTCGACAGTTTCAGCCTGCCCTGCGCAGATCAGACAACTCATGTAAGCCCCCTTTTATTCTTCTTCCATGAAGGGTGGTTGCAAAGCCAAAAGATTAGTATGGCTTTCGATTGACATGAGATTTTCGTGCCAAGTCCCCAAATACCTTCTGCGCGCTTGAGAACCAGGCATGGCCCGAGGAGCGCTCATCAACTGTACAGGCTGTCATCCAAGGGCTCGCTCGGCGCGTCCATCAGGCACACGCCTGGTACTGGCCATGGCACACATCATGAGCAACACTAAAAAACCTGTGAATTATCTTCAATACCCTTCATGTAGACGCCCTGCTTAAACTACGTCCTGATCATGCATCAGCATAAAGTTTGTTGAGCGAAGGCCCCGGAAGGTGCAACTGGACAGCACTGGAAGGCTCGACCTCAAGCATCAGGACACCGCGCACCATGAATACAGCACCTACGTTTAGCCTCAAACGCATTGCCTTCGACGAACATTATCACCCTGCCGAAAACACCCGCATCACCACCAACTTCGCCAATTTGGCGCGGGGGGCGAACCGCCAGGAAAACCTGCGCAACACCTTGACGATGATAGACAACCGTTTCAACGCGCTGGCGCATTGGGATAACCCCGACAATGACCGCTACCACGTCGAGCTGGAAATCATTTCGGTGGAAATGAACCTGGAAGCCGAACAGCACGGCAATACCCTGCCGTTGATAGAAATACTGAAAACCCATATTGTCGACCGCACAACCAATACCCGCATCGAGGGCATGGTAGGCAATAACTTTTCCTCATACGTTCGCGACTACGACTTCAGTGTACTGTTGCTGGAGCACAACAAGCATCGGACAACCTTCAGCACGCCCGAGAACTTTGGCGCGCTGCACGGCAACCTGTTCAAGTGCTTCGTAAATTCGCAAACCTACCAGCAGCACTTCAACAAACCGCCGGTTATCTGCCTGAGTGTATCGAGCAGCAAAACCTACCACCGCACCGAAAACCAGCACCCTGTACTGGGCGCTGAATACCAGCAGGATGAATACTCGCTGACGGACGAATACTTCAAGAAAATGGGCTTGAAGGTTCGCTATTTCATGCCGCCGGACAGTGTTGCCCCGCTAGCATTCTATTTTTCCGGTGACTTGCTGGCGGATTACACCAACCTTGAGCTGATCAGCACCATCAGCACCATGGATACCTTCCAGAAGATCTACCGCCCCGAAATCTACAATGCCAACTCTGCAGCCGGCAAGGCCTACCAGCCCAGCCTGAAGCACCAGGACTACTCGCTCACGCGCATTGTCTACGATCGGGATGAGCGCAGCCGGCTGGCGATCGAACAGGGCAAATTTGCCGAGGCGAACTTTGTCAAACCCTACCAGGCCACGCTTGAGCAATGGTCCGCTCAATACGCCCGTTGAATCATTCAAAGTACAAGGTCATCGCTCATGAACACGCTACTCCCCACGTCCACTGCCGGCAGCCTGCCTAAACCGTCCTGGCTTGCCCAACCTGAAACACTCTGGTCACCGTGGAAGTTACAAGACGCGCAACTTATCGAAGGCAAACAGGATGCCCTGCGCCTGGCCTTGCAAGAACAACAACACGCCGGTATCGACATTGTCAGTGATGGCGAACAAACACGTCAGCACTTCGTCACCACCTTTATCGAGCACCTGAGTGGTGTTGATTTCGAGCAGCGGGAAACCGTTAGAATCCGCGATCGTTACGACGCGAGCGTGCCAACCGTGGTGGGTGCTGTCGCCCGACAGAAACCCGTATTTGTCGAAGATGCCAAGTTCTTGCGCCAACAGACCACGCAGCCGATAAAGTGGGCGCTGCCTGGCCCCATGACCATGATCGATACCTTGTACGACAGCCACTATAAAAGCCGCGAGAAACTGGCCTGGGAATTCGCCAGGATTCTCAATCAGGAAGCCAGGGAACTGGAAGCGGCCGGTGTTGACATCATTCAGTTCGACGAACCGGCATTCAATGTCTTCTTCGACGAAGTGAATGACTGGGGCGTGGCCACCCTGGAAAGGGCCATTGAAGGCCTCAAGTGCGAAACTGCCGTCCATATCTGCTATGGCTATGGCATCAAAGCCAATACTGACTGGAAAAAGACCCTGGGCTCGGAGTGGCGGCAATATGAGCAAGCCTTCCCCAAACTGCAACAGTCCAGCATCGATATCATCTCGCTGGAATGCCATAACTCGCATGTTCCAATGGACCTGATCGAGCTGATTCGCGGCAAGAAAGTCATGGTCGGCGCCATTGATGTGGCCAGCCATGCCATTGAAACACCCGAGCAGGTTGCCGACACCCTGCGCAAGGCACTGCAGTTCGTCGATGCCGACAAACTATACCCGTGCACCAATTGCGGTATGGCACCCCTGCCTCGTCAGGTAGCCAGCGGCAAGCTCAAGGCGTTGAGTGCAGGCGCGGCAATCGTCCGCCAGGAACTCGTCAACGCACGCTGAAGCAAACGCAGCCACAGGACCTACTATGTTGCTTTCCGGTAAGGCCATCGAGCCGTCTAGTTTTCGCCAGGCGCTTGGGCACTTCGCATCCGGCATCACGGTGATTACATCGTACCTTGACGGTGAGCCCGTCGGCTTCACGTGCCAGTCGTTCTACAGCGTGTCGATGAGCCCTGCGCTGGTGTCATTCAGCGTGATGTCCCGTTCGGCCAGCTACCCGAAGATTCGCCAGGCTGGCCGCTTCATGGTCAACATCCTGTCAGGTGAACAGGTCGGCATTTCCAACCGCTTTGCGCAGCGCGGCACCGACAAGTGGCACGGCGTGCAATGGCAGACGTCGCCGCTGGGTAACCCGATCATTGCTGGCAGCCTCCACTGGCTCGATTGCGAAATTCACGCCGAACACGCTGCCGGAGATCACCTGATCGTGATTGGTGAAGTTAAAGCACTGAGCCTGCAGGCAGCGGCTGATACGCAGCCACTGCTGTATTTCAAGGGGCAGTACCGCAACATCGCCGCGCACAACGCGGCTTGAGCCTCTGCCCCACCCACGGAAACCTACTGAAAGGGATTGCCAGGGCTGCTTGAGAGCGAGGAGAACCCACGTTCATCGAGTTGATCCGTAATTTACCCATGATCGATTTACGCCACCTGCGAACCCTCCACGCGCTGCGTGAAACCGACAGCCTGCACGAGGCCGCCGAGCGCCTGCACCTGACCCAATCAGCCCTGTCGCACCAGTTCCGCGACATGGAAGAACGGATCGGCATGCCGCTGTTCGTGCGCAAATCCAGGCCGGTGCGCTTCACCAGTGCGGGGCTGAAACTGTTGCAGTTGGCCGACCAGGTGTTGCCGCAAATCCGCAGTACCGAACGGGACCTTGGCAAACTGGCCGGGGGCTCGGCCGGGCGGCTGCACATCGCCATCGAATGCCACAGCTGCTACCAGTGGCTGATGCCTTCCGTGGATGAGTTTCGCAGCGCCTGGCCAGAGGTGGAACTGGACCTCGCCTCCGGTTTTTCCTTCGCACCACTGCCAGCCCTGGAGCGCGGCGACCTGGACCTGGTAGTCACCTCCGACCCGGTAACACTGCCGGGCATCACCTACGTGCCGTTGTTCGGTTATGAGGCACTGCTGGCTATCGACAACCACCACGCCCTGCGCGACAAGCCTTACCTGGAACCTTCCGATATCGCCCACCAGACGCTGATCACCTACCCGATCGAACGCACTCGCCTGGATATTTTCACCCGCTTTCTCGACCCGGCCGACGTCGAGCCGGCACAGGTTCGCACCTCGGAACTGACCGTGATGATGATGCAGCTGGTGGCGTCCGGGCGCGGTGTCTGCTGCCTGCCCAACTGGGCAGTGCATGAGTACAGCTCGCGTGGCTATGTAACCGCCAAGCGCCTTGGCGAACAGGGCTTGCAGGCCAGGCTCTACGCAGCACTGCGCAGTGACATGCTGGAAGTACCATACGTGAGCGATTTTCTGCTCACGGCCAAGGACATCTCCTTCACCACGCTGGCGGGTGTCAGCGTGGCGTCAGGGCCCGTGCTCTGACAGCTGCGCGGCCTTAGCAGACCACGCCCCAATTCGGGTCAAAATCGGTAACGGGTTTCAAAGCGCCCTTTTTTGATGCGCGCCTGGCTGTCGGCCCGGCGTTGCTCACTCGCAGCTAGAGCAAACACCGCCCGTACTGCCACGGATTACCCGCCCAAATCCCGTGTTTCGCAGCGCTTTCCCCTCAACATCCCCGCTGCACGGCGTTTTCGGCACCTTCATTGCAATGCTTGTTGTGCTCACCGCACAGGCAACCAATCGCAACCGAGGCTCACGCGAGACACGGCACCCACCGACCCCAGCAAGGCAGCACCCTGAAAAACGCAGATGAACCGCAATGAAGCTGCCGGCAACGGTGGCAAGGAGTGGGTATGTCCCGGGCTTTTTTCAATGAGATGTACGAAGCGAACGGCAGTTGCCGCCCGCATTACCAGGAGTTCGCTCGCTGGCTGGCGAACACCCCGCTGGAGCTGCTGGAGCAGCGCCGACGTGAGGCGGACCTGTTGTTCCACCGTGCCGGCATCACCTTCACCTTGTACGGCGACAGCGAGGACACTGAGCGCCTGATCCCCTTCGATATCATCCCGCGCAGCATCCGCGCCAGCGAATGGCGCACGGTCGAGCGCGGCTGTATCCAGCGTGTGCAGGCGCTTAACCTGTTCCTGCAGGACATCTACCACGACCAGCGCATCCTCAAGGCCGGTATCATCCCGCCCGAGCAGGTGCTGGCCAACGAGGGCTACCAGATCGCCATGCAGGGCCTGGACCTGCACCGGGGGCTGTATGCCCACATCGCCGGTGTCGACCTGGTGCGTGACGGCGATGGCAGCTACTTCGTGCTGGAAGACAACCTGCGCACCCCCAGCGGCGTCAGCTACATGCTCGAAGACCGCAAAATGATGATGCGCCTGTTCCCCGAGCTGTTTGCCGCCCAGCGTATCGCCCCCATCGACCACTACCCCAACCTGCTGCTGGACACGCTCAAGAGCGCCAGCCCGCTGGACAACCCCACTGCCGTGCTGCTCACCCCCGGCCGCTTCAACAGCGCCTATTTCGAACATGCGTTCCTGGCCCGGGAAATGGGCATCGAGCTGGTCGAAGGCGCAGACCTGTTCGTGCGTGACGAGCATGTCTACATGCGCACCACCGCCGGCCCGCAGCAGGTTGATGTGATCTACCGCCGCCTGGACGACGACTACCTCGACCCGCTGTCGTTCAACCCGGACTCGATGCTCGGCGTGCCGGGGCTGATCTCGGTGTACCGCGCCGGCAATGTGGTACTGGCCAACGCCGTCGGCACCGGCGTGGCCGACGACAAATCGATCTACCCCTATGTCGACGACATGATCCGCTACTACCTGGGCGAAGAGCCGATCCTGAACAACGTGCCCACCTGGCAGTGCCGCAAGCCTGCGGACCTGTCCCACGTCCTGGCCCACCTGCCTGAACTGGTGGTCAAGGAAACCCAGGGCTCCGGCGGCTACGGCATGCTGGTTGGGCCGGCATCGACCAGTGCCCAGATCGAAGACTTCCGCGCGCGCATCAAAGCCCGCCCGCACGCCTATATCGCGCAACCCACCTTGTGCCTGTCCACCTGCCCGACCTTTGTCGACAGCGGCATCGCCCCACGCCACATCGACCTGCGCCCGTTCGTGCTTTCGGGCAGTGAAACCCGCCTGGTGCCCGGCGGCCTGACCCGCGTGGCGCTGAAGGAAGGCTCGCTGGTGGTCAACTCGTCGCAAGGCGGCGGTACCAAGGACACCTGGGTGGTGGAGGACTGAACCATGCTTTCGCGAACCGCTTCCGACCTGTACTGGATGTCGCGCTACCTGGAGCGTGCAGAAAACCTCGCGCGCATGCTTGAGGTCAGCTATTCGCTGTCGTTGATGCCCCAGGCTGGGCGCAGCGATGGCCATGCCGAGCTGGCGATGTCGCTGCTGGCATCCGGCACGCTGGACGACTACATCCGCCGGCACACCGAGCTCGACACCGAGCGCATGCTGCACTTCTTCGCCCTCGACGCGACCAACCCCAGCAGCATCTATTGCTGCCTGCAGGCCGCCCGCACCAATGCCCATGCAGTACGTGGCCGCATCACCGCCGACATGTGGGAAAACATCAACGCCACCTGGATCGAGATGCGCAATATCGCCAGTAATGGCCTTGGCCGCTATGGCATCAGCCAGTTCTGCGACTGGGTCAAGGAACGCTCGCACCTGTTCCGTGGCGCCACCTCCGGCACCATCATGCGCAACGATGCCTACAGTTTCATCCGCCTGGGCACTTTCCTGGAACGCGCGGACAACACCCTGCGCCTGCTCGATGCGCGCTATGAAATGTTCGGCGAAACCTCCGAAGAGGTCAGCGACGATTCCGCCCGTGGTTATTACCAGTGGAGCGCCTTGCTGCGTGCGCTGACCTCGTATGAAGCCTTCAACGAGATCTATCGCGCCGCCCCCAGTGCCCGGCCAGTGTCCGAATTGCTGTTGTTGCGGGTGGACGTACCGCGCTCGCTGCATGCCTGCATCGAGGAACTGGACCTGATCCTGGCCGGTCTGCCGGGCAGTAGCGGGCGCGCCGCCCAGCGCATGGCTGCCGAACTCAACGCGCGCCTGCGCTACACCGCCATCGATGAAATCCTCGAAGCGGGCTTGCACCCTTGGCTCAGTGATTTTATCGGCCGCATCAACCAACTGGGCCAGGCGGTCCATCACTCCTACCTGGAGGTTGTATGAAACTGTCCATTCGCCACGACACCACCTACAGCTATGCCAGCGACGTCAGCAACAGCATCCAGTTCCTGCGCCTGACGCCGCGCAGCAGCGCACGCCAACGCATCAATGAATGGCAACTGGGCCTGCCCTGCAAGGTCAAGAGCCAGATCGACCCGTACGGCAACATCCTGCATGTGCTGACCCTGGACAAACCCCACGGCCACCTGGCGCTGACTGCAAGCGGGCAGGTAGAGATCGACCCGGACTGCGAGCAGGAGGCCGAAAGCCAGTCTCCCCTGCCATTCCTGCGTGTCAGCCGCCTGACCCAGGCCGATGACACGCTCAAGGCCTTCGCCACCCGACAATGTGGCGAGCACCGAGACCGGGCGGCACTGACGGGGCTGATGCAAGGCTTGGCTGAGCACATGCCCTACCGCCCGGGGGCCACTTCGGTAGGTACCACCGCGATCGAAGCATTCAACGGCGGCGTCGGGGTGTGCCAGGACCACACCCACGCCTTCCTGGCCTGCGCCCGCAGCCTGGGGGTGCCGGCACGCTACGTTTCGGGCTACCTGTGCACCGAGGACGAGCAGCACCTGGCCAGCCACGCCTGGGCAGAAGCCTGGATCGACGACGCCTGGTACAGCTTCGACATCACCAACCGCCTGACGCGGCCAGACCGTCACCTGAAGCTGGCGGTTGGCCTGGACTACCTCGATGCCTGCCCGGTCCGGGGCGTGCGCCGCGGCGGCGGTATCGAATCGATGCAGGCCAGCGTTCACGTACACCGCCAGTGACGCGTTTGCAGCAGGCCGGTCTTGCCGCGCAGGTGCGGCAAGACCACTCCATATCCAATACCAGGGAAACCGCATGACTTACTGTGTCGCCATGCACCTTGAGGACGGGCTTGTCTTCATCAGCGATTCACGCACCAACGCCGGCATCGACCAGATCTCCACCTTTGCCAAGTTGTTCGTGTTCAGCGTGCCGGGCGAGCGGCTGATCGTGCTGCAGACCGCCGGCAACCTGGCAACCTCGCAGTCGGTGGTGAACCTGCTGCAGCAACGCAGCCAGGGCAGCGGCCCTCACCTGCTGAACGTTGCCACGCTCTACGATGCAACGGTGCTGGTCGCCGACACCCTGCGCGAAGTGGTCAACCGTGACCGCAGCAAACTTACGGGCGACATCGACCTGAGCAGTTCATTCATTGTCGGCGGCCAGATAGCCGGCGCACCCATGGCCATCTACAACGTCTACGCGCAGGGCAATTTCTTCCAGGCCACGCCAGACACCCCGTTCCTGCAACTGGGCGAAAGCAAGTACGGGCGGCCTATTCTTGACCGAAACCTGCAGTACCAGACGCCACTGGATGAAGCGTTGCGTTGCGGTCTGATTTCGTTCGATTCCACCATCCGCAGCAACCTGTCGGTGGGCATGCCGCTGGACTTGCTGGTGTACCGCGAAGGCAGCCTGGAATGCACGACACGCAAACGCATTACCGGTGAGGATGCGTATTACCAGCAGATTCGCAGGCAGTGGAGCGATGGGTTGAAGCGGTTGTTGGCGGAGCTGCCAGCGCCGCCTTATGGCTGATCGAGCCATCCACTCAAAACCTCTAGCGCCAGTGCCGGCCTCTTCGCGGGCAAGCCCGCGAAGGGGCCGGCACTGGCAACACATCAGTGAGCCTCAGCACGAAGCCGGTGACTCACTTCATCATGCCCAGCTCGGCATCATCCATGAGTGCCTTGGCCAAGGCACACAGGTAATGCGAGGCCCAAATCAGCTGCGGTTTGTCTTCCATCAAGCCATCCAGGGTCATGTCCCGCGCGTAGCCCATCAACTCTGAAGCCTGCTCGCGGGCGCTCTGGCAAGGAATGCCGGCCTCGATGCGGAACAGGGGGTGGGTCTGGTTTTCACCTTGGTAGAAGGTGGTTTTGCCGACGGTGAATTTGTTTTCTTCTGTGTACATCGCACTGTGTTCTCGCTAGGGCCACCGCCAACCCGCTGTCAAACGGAAAGGTGGCAGCTGTGTATGGGTTGACAGACCGGCGAACACAGAAACCGGCGCACGCGAACGTGCCCCATACACAACCGCCATGAACGGTCATGCTCTGTATATCGTCGCGGCCTGTCAAAGCCGGTCGTTGTGTGCAACGACAAACCGACACTAGAGCGCTGAAAACACGGACGCAACGAAAAACAGGCGCTGGGAGTATCTTTGGGAAATGGACTACATGGAAGCGGCAAAATCTGATTTCCCGGGTACTCAGCATGCATGACATGCATTCATCCATGCTGTGAGGAGCCATCGTTTGAGTCGATCAAATCGCTGAAATCTAATGGGTGCAAACCAACAAGAAGCTCGCACGGAAGCGATCAGCGATAGAGATAACTACACGATGACTCCAACGTTCTCATTATTCGTCCTGGGCACCGCAATACTCCTGATCGTAGCCATGATCAGCAAATTCAAAGTCCACCCTTTTCTCGCGTTGATGGCCGCAAGCCTGGTGGTAGGTGTCGGCACCGGCATGGCGCCCACGGCAATTGTGGCCGCATTCGAGAAAGGCATGGGCGGCACGCTGGGCTTTCTCGCCGGTATCATCGGCCTGGGCAGTATCCTCGGCAAATTGCTGGAAGAGTCCGGAGGCGCCAAACGCATCGCCACCACGCTTTTGAACACGCTGGGTGAACGCAATGCCTCCTGGGCAATGATGCTCGTTGGCTTCATCGCCGGCATCCCGGTGTTCTTCGAGGTTGGCTTCGTCCTGTTGATTCCGCTGATCTACGTGGTCGCACGTCAAACCCGCATCAGCATGCTGTACCTCGGTGTCCCGCTGGCCACCTCGCTGATGGTGGTGCACTGCATTCTCCCGCCGCACCCGGCCGCCACGGCCATTACCGGCATGCTCAATGCGGATATCGGCACTGTCATCCTGTACGGCCTGATCGTTGGCCTGCCAACCGCCATCATCGCTGGGCCGGTGTGGGTTCGCTTCACTTGCAAACGTGAGGCCAGCGAATCCCAACAGGCCTTCCTGTCCGCACGCACGGTCACTCAAGCAGATGATCAGGTAATGCCCGCCTTCGGCATCACACTCGCGACCGTACTGCTGCCGCTTGTGTTGATGGTCGGCAAAACACTGGCCGTCACTGTCCTGGAAAAGGGATCTGCACTATACGAGTGGGTGGCTTTCTTCGGCAGCCCATTGATTGCCCTGACGCTGTCGGTGGTGTTCGCCTACTGGGCGCTGGGCATGCGTCGTGGCCTGGACATGTCTGACTTGCTGAGCCTGACCCAGCGCTGCTTCCCTCCCCTGGCCGGCATTCTGCTGATCATCGGCGCCGGTGGCGCCTTCAATGACATGCTCGTGGGCAGCGGTATCGGCAAGGCACTGGCCGATGTGCTCAACCAGACGCAACTCAACCCGATCATCCTCGCCTGGTTGATCGCCGGGATCATGCACTTTGCCGTCGGTTCGGCCACCGTCGCGATGATCAGCGCGGCCGGCATGGTCATGCCGATGCTTGGCCAGCACCCGGAATACAACCGGGAAATCCTGGTGATCGCTATCGGTGCCGGCGCCATCGGCTGGACCCACATCACCGACTCAGCTTTCTGGGTGGTGAAGGAATACCTGGGCCTTTCCCTTAGCGACGCACTGAAGAAGTTCACGGCCGCTACGGTACTGGCCTCGGTAGTTGCCTTGTGCCTGACCCTGCTCCTTTCGAAGATTGTCTGATCTACTCTGCACATACTGCGCAACAGGTGAAATCATGATTCACGGAAAAACCCTTGAAGCCTGGCAACAAAGCCACCCGATCATCGCCGACCTGGTTGCCCTGAAAGAAACCAGCTGGTTCAACCCTGGTATCGCCAAGGCTGCCGAAGCCCTGCACGACGTAGGCCTGACGGCGGACGACGTGCAAGCGACAAGCGCACGATTGCAGCGTTTCGCACCCTACCTGGCCACTGTGTTCCCTGAAACGGCAGCTGCCGGCGGGGTGATCGAGTCGCACATCACCCCGCTGCCGCAGCTTCGCCAACGGCTTATCGAGGAAGGCTCACTGCAAAACGTGGGCAGCCTGTGGCTCAAGGCGGACAGTGACTTGCCTATCTCCGGATCCATCAAGGCCCGGGGCGGCATTCATGAAGTGCTCAAGCACGCCGAAGACCTGGCCTTGGCGGCCGGTTTGATCACGCCGTCGGATGACTACACCAGACTGGCCAACGATGAGGCCCGCTCATTCTTCAGCCAGTACAAGATAGCCGTGGGTTCGACCGGCAACCTGGGCCTGTCGATTGGCATCATGAGCGCCAAGCTGGGCTTCCGGGTGAGCGTGCACATGTCGTCCGACGCCAGGCAATGGAAGAAGGACAAGCTGCGCGCCAACGGCGTAACGGTGGTAGAGCACGCCTGCGATTACAGCGTGGCGGTCGAGCAAGGTCGCCAGCAGGCAGCGTCAGACCCCAGCTGTTATTTTGTCGACGATGAAAACTCCCCGCAGCTGTTCCTCGGCTATGCCGTTGCCGCCGAACGGCTGGCACGGCAGTTCGACGAGGCCGGCATCCAGGTGAACGCCGATCATCCATTGTTCGTGTACCTGCCGTGCGGCGTCGGGGGCGGCCCCGGTGGTGTCGCATTCGGGCTGAAGCTGGTGTTCGGCGATGCGGTGCATTGCATCTTTGCCGAACCCACCCATTCCCCGTGCATGCTGCTGGGGGTGTACACCGGCTTGCACGATGAAACCAGTGTGCAGGACTTCGGCATCGACAACATCACCGCCGCCGACGGCCTGGCGGTCGGGCGCCCGTCCGGGTTTGTCGGCAAAGCCATGCAGCGACTGATTGATGGTTACTACACCGTGACCGACGAAGAACTGTACCGTTTGATGGTCATCGCCCATGAGCAGGACAAGGTCAAACTGGAACCCTCTGCCCTGGCCGGGGTACCCGGTATGCTACGGGTACTGCAAGCGGGTGAGTACCTGGCGCGCCAGGGCTTTTCCCCAACGCAACTTCAGCAGGCCACTCACCTCGTCTGGGGCACGGGTGGCAGCATGGTGCCCGAGGACGAGTTCAACGCCTATCTGGCCAAGGGGCGCAGCGTGCAGGCAAACGTTTAACCGCAATCAGTGAACTGCGCAGAAAGGATTGATCGATGAAAAAGCTCGGCGGCGCCGCCGCAGTGAAACTCAGTGGCTCGCACCTGGGCAGCCTGCATGTTTTTCTGGTGGCCGCACGGCACTTGAGCTTCTCGCGCGCCGCAGATGAGCTGTGCCTGACGGCCAGCGCGGTAAGCCATCGCATCAATCGCCTCGAAGATGAACTGGCGCTCAAGCTGTTCCATCGCATGCCGCGCAAGGTCAGCCTCACCGAAGACGGCGAGCGGATGTTCTCGGTCATGCAACGGACCATGGATGAGTTAAGCGAGGCCGTGCAGGAACGCGCTCACGCCGAGATAGCCGGCCAATTGACGTTGTATGTACGCCCGTCAGTAGCACAATGCTGGCTGGTGCCGCGGCTCGCGCAGTTCACTTCCCGCTACCCTGATATCCAGCTGGATATCAGGGTGGGTAATGAGAGCATCGACTACCGCACACGCAAGATCGACCTGGTCCTCTGTTATTCGGACGGCCATCACCCCGGGCTCAAGACCATTCACTTGATGAACGAGCGGATCGCCCCTGTGTGCTCCCCCCATTACGCAGAAATCCATGCATTGACTGGTGACCTGCACCGGCTGGATCACTGCACCGCCTTGCATGACGTAGCAGCCTGGGACAATGCTGCATTCGATGCAGAGTGGCAGCTCTGGGCCAGCACCAAAGGCGCCGGTATCACCCCTCCACACCGGTTTCTAACATTCGATCGCTCCGACCTTTGCACACTCGCAGCGCTGAACCATGTCGGCATCGCCATCGGCCGGGAACAACTGGTCAGAGAGCGCATTGCACGCGGTGAACTGGTCCTGCCGTTGGGTGGTTTCGTTGATACCCCCAGCTATGGCTATTACCTGGTCTACCCGCCTCATGACCCGATGCCCAGACGGTTGCAGGTGTTGATCGACTGGCTTGTGGAAAGCGCCCAAGCGCCCGACTCAAGTCATTAACTTGCTCAACCACGGATGCACTGCGCAAACACCGGTTCCTGCAAATAGGCCACATTCAACCGGGTCCAGGGCGTCACGGCCTTCTGGTTGGTCTGGAAGATCGCCCCCGGCGCCAGCATTACCCCCCTGCCCTGCACTTCGCGGGTCAGCAACGCGGTGTCTTCGATACCCGGAAAACGCGCCCACAGGTACAGGCTTTGTTCCGGCCGACAGAACACCTCGGCGCCTAGTTCATCCAGCACCCGCAGCCCGCCGGCGGTAGCCTCCCGCACCCGGTCCTGCAGGCGCATCAGGTGCCGCAGGAAATGCCCTTCGCTGAGGATCACATCCGCCGTGCGTTCGCACAGTTCCGAACAACTGGTGTGCAACATCATCTGCAGGTCGGCCAACTCGTCGATGACCTCCTTGCTCCCTGCGATGTAACCCACCCGCAAGGCCGCCGACACTGATTTCGAGAAACTGCCGATGTACAGCGAACGCCTCAGTTGGTCGAGCGCCGCCACCTTGAGCGCGGAGCTGGGCTTGAAGTCAGCGAGTGCATCGTCTTCAACCAGCAGCAAGTCGTGCCGCTCGGCCAGTTGCAGCACGCGATGGGCCTTGGCCGGGGAGATATCCGAGCCGGTAGGGTTGTGGCACACCGACTGGATGAAGAACAGCCGGGGCCGTTCGACGCGCAGCATGGCTTCCAGCGCATCCATGTCCGGGCCGTCCGCCAGGCGCGGCACGCTCAGCAGCCGTGCGCCGTGCAGTTGCAGCTTGCCGAACAGCGGGTAGTAGCCCGGGTTTTCCACCAGCACCGCATCGCCCGGTACCACGAAGCGGCGAATGATCAGGTCCAGCGCATGGTTGGCGCCGTGGGTGGTCACGATTTGCCGGGGCGTGGCACTGATGGCGTAGCTGGCCAGCTTGCGCACCAGGCTCTGGCGCAGGCCGGGGTTGCCCAGGCGATTGCCATAGCGAAACAGGTTCCCTGCACCACTGCGCATCGCTTGCCGGGTGAATTTGTCGAGGCGCATGTCCTGCAACCAGGACACCGGCGCAAACCCTTCACCCAACGGCGCCAGCCCGGGTTCGCGAACGAACTGCTGCCGCATCATCCAGATGGTGTCCATGGCCCGGGTGTACGGTGGTGTTTCATCCAGCTCGGCGGCCTGCACTTGCGCACCGACGAAAAAGCCCTGTCCGTGGCGCGCCTCCACCAACCCTTGAGAGGCGAGAATCTCGTACGCGGTGATCACCGTATTTTTCGAGTGCCCGTGCAAGCGCATGTACTCGCGTAACGACGGCAGGCGGTCGCCAACCTTCAGCACTCCAGTGCGGATCTGCTGCTCAACCGCATCGGCGACTTGCTGGGCAAGGGTGACACGAGGCATCGGCTGGCTCCTGTGCTGTCATGGGTACAGTCTGGGTACTGTTGGGCAAAACTGTACCTTCAATCAAGGGCACAGTGGCTGCACATTTAGCACCACGCCGGCGACGCGCTCAAGCCGCCGCCCAACAACAATGACGCCAACGGTACCCTCATGAGCCTCGATTCCCGCCTGCCCGCTTTCCGTAACCTGTCCCCCGCCGCGCGCCTGGACCACATCGGCCAGCTGCTCGGCCTGAGCCACGACGATGTCAGCCTGCTGGCCAACGCCGGTGCCCTGCCGATGGACATCGCCAACGGCATGATCGAAAACGTCATCGGCACCTTCGAGCTGCCCTATGCCGTGGCCAGCAACTTCCAGATCAATGGCCGTGATGTGCTGGTGCCGCTGGTGGTGGAAGAACCCTCGATCGTCGCCGCTGCTTCGTACATGGCCAAGCTGGCCCGTGCCAACGGCGGCTTCACCACCTCCAGCAGCGCCCCGCTGATGCGTGCCCAGGTACAGATCGTCGGCATACAGGACCCGCTCAATGCACGCCTGAGCCTGCTGCGCCGCAAAGACGAAATCATTGAACTGGCCAACCGCAAGGACCAGTTGCTCAACAGCCTTGGCGGCGGCTGCCGCGACATCGAAGTGCACACCTTCGCCGATACCCCGCGTGGCCCGATGCTGGTGGCGCACCTGATCGTCGATGTACGCGATGCCATGGGCGCCAACACCGTCAATACCATGGCCGAGGCCGTTGCGCCGCTGATGGAAGCCATTACCGGGGGCCAGGTACGCCTGCGCATTCTGTCCAACCTGGCCGACCTGCGCCTGGCCAGGGCCCAGGTGCGGATTACTCCGCAGCAACTGGAAACGGCCGAATTCAGTGGCGAGGCAGTGATCGAAGGCATCCTCGACGCCTACGCCTTCGCTGCGGTCGACCCTTACCGCGCGGCCACCCACAACAAGGGCATCATGAATGGCATCGACCCACTGATCGTCGCCACTGGCAACGACTGGCGTGCAGTGGAAGCCGGCGCCCATGCGTATGCCTGCCGCAGTGGTCACTACGGCTCGCTGACCACCTGGGAAAAGGACAACAACGGCCATTTGGTCGGCACCCTGGAAATGCCGATGCCCGTAGGCCTGGTCGGCGGTGCCACCAAGACCCACCCGCTGGCGCAACTGTCGCTGCGCATCCTCGGCGTGAAAACAGCCCAGGCGCTCGCTGAGATTGCCGTGGCCGTAGGCCTGGCGCAAAACCTCGGGGCCATGCGCGCCCTGGCCACCGAAGGCATCCAGCGCGGCCACATGGCCCTGCATGCGCGCAATATTGCCGTGGTGGCGGGCGCCCGAGGCGATGAGGTGGACTGGGTTGCCCGGCAGTTGGTGGAAAACCACGACGTGCGCGCCGACCGCGCCGTAGCACTGCTGAAACAAAAGCGCGGCCAATGAGCATGGTCCCGATGCAAGCGGTAAAGGTCTTTGAAGTCGGCCCCCGTGACGGCCTGCAGAACGAACGCCAGCCGCTGTCGGTGGCCGCCCGTGTGGGCTTGATCGGCGAGCTGGCTGGCACCGGCCTGCGGCATATCGAAGCCGGCGCCTTCGTGTCGCCGCGCTGGGTGCCGCAGATGGCCGGCAGCGACGAGGTGTTGCGCCAGTTGCCCAGCAACGACGGGGTCAGTTACTCGGCCCTGGTGCCCAATCGGCAAGGCTTCGAGGCCGCGCAACGGGCTGGTTGCCGCGAGGTAGCGGTGTTCGCCGCCGCCTCCGAGGCGTTTTCGCGCAACAACATCAATTGCTCCATCGATGAAAGCTTCGAGCGCTTCACACCGGTGTTGCGCGCCGCCAGCGAAGCCTCTATCCGGGTGCGCGGTTATGTATCCTGCGTGCTCGGTTGCCCGTTCAGTGGGGCCGTTGCGCCGGAGGCTGTGGCCAAGGTCGCACGCCGCCTGTACGAACTGGGCTGCTACGAAATCAGCCTGGGTGACACCATTGGCGCCGGCCGCCCGGATGAAACGGCTCAGTTGTTCGAGCACTGCGCACGGCAACTGCCGGTCGCGGCACTGGCCGGCCACTTCCACGATACCTGGGGCATGGCCATCGCCAATGTGCATGCCGCACTCGCGCAGGGTGTACGCACCTTCGACAGCTCGGTCGCGGGCCTCGGCGGCTGCCCCTACTCGCCGGGTGCCAGCGGTAACGTGGCCACGGAAGATCTGTTGTACCTGCTGCACAGCCTGGGCTACAGCACCGGTGTCGACCTGGAGGCGGTGGCACGGGTTGGTGTGCGCATCAGCGCACAGCTGGGCACCGCCAACCGCTCACGCGCCGGCCTTGCCCTGGCAGCAAGGAGCGCCCGCGAACACTGATAGCGCCTGTGGCTCCCGAACAAAAACAACAAGCCCGCAAGGGCAGGAGAATGCCAATGACCTTTGAATGCCGCCTGCACCCCCTCCACCCGGAGGTGGACCATGGCTGACGACAACCTCTATGAAGTGTGGGGCGACACCGTGGACAGTCGCCACCTGCTCGCCGCCATCGCCATCGGCGCCGCTTGCAGCCTGGGTACCTTTTTCCTGGCCGAGCATCTGTTGACCGGCTGGGTCGAGTCCAGCCAAATGGCCCGGGCCTACGCCATGCTGCTGGGCATTCTCGGCTCGCTGCTGGGTGGCGGGGTCAGCGCCTGCCTGTTCAAGCCCAAGCGCCATGTGGTCGAGCATGTGGCCGACCCGGCCTGGCGCCAACAAGTAATCGAAGAGCTGCGCAGCGAATACGGCGGCATCGGCCAGCTCGGTGACCTGCCGCAGGAGGTGCGCAATGAGTTGCGTGAGCTGGGCCTGGAACGCCTGTTCGATGAAGCCGAACCCGCAAGCGCAGCCGTGGCCTGCACAAGCACCGCAACCCTGAAGCGAGGTACCGCCTGATGGACGCCCTGTTCGACCAGGTTCTGATAGCCGTGCTGATGGGCGTGATTGGCGCCGTGGTGTTTGCCGCCATCGGCCTGATCTCCGGCAGCGACGAAACCACCACCCTCGCCCCCCTGACCTTGCTGGTCGTGCTGTTGGGCGTGCCCGCTGCCGGGGTGTTCACCTTCTTCCTCGCCGGTGCGGTGGCCAAGCACATGACCCACGCCGTCCCCACGGCGTTGCTCGGCATCCCCGGCGACACCATGGCCACACCCCTGATGCGCGAAGCCAACTTCCTGCGCAACCTGGGCGTGCCGCATATCGCCCTGCGCAAGATGATCTCCGGTGCGGTCATCGCTGCCCTGGTGGCAGTGCCACTGGCAGTGCTGTTCGCCGTGCTGCTGGCACCTTTTGGTGATGCGATCAAACGGGCAGCGCCCTGGGTGTTCCTCGCCGCCGCCACCACCATTGCCTATTTCTCGGCAGGCCGCTGGGCCTCGGTACTGGCGCTGCTGCCCTTCGTGCTGGTGATCATCGCCTTGCAGACCCTGACCGGCCAGCACGGCGTCAAGCTCAGCGTCAGCTACTTCCTGGGCATTGCCATCGGCCCACTGATCGCCGCCCTGTTCGCCATGCTCGCCCCGGCAGAGCGGGCGCGGATGAAACGCAGCGAACCGCGCACCTTTGCGCTGTCACCCGACGTCAAGGGCTGGGGCGGCTGGTTCCCCAACCCGCTGAAGGTGCTGGACCGCCGCCAGGCCGGCTGGACCTTGGCCACCGCCACGGTGTCCAGTGCCACCTTCGTGTTCAGCCCGGTGGCCATGACGGTGATTCTCGGTGAAGTGGTAGGTTCACGCATCAAACACGCCTATCACCGCCTGGCCTCGGTCATCAGCGTGCGCAACGGTGTTACCGAGTCCACCTACATTGCCGAGGCGCTGATCCCGCTGATCGCCTTTGGCCTGCCGCTCAGCCCGGTAGCTGCCGGGCCGGCCGCTCCGCTGTTCAACGCCCCGCCACGCTTCACCGTCGACAGCGCCAGCGGCCAGGTGAACAACCTGCACAACCTGCTAAGTGCCAGCGAGTTTCTTGCCTACGGCATGCTGGCGGTCGTGATCGCCATCCTGATCGCCTACCCCTTCTCGATGAACTTCGCCCACCGTGCTGCTTCGTTCGTGTCCCGGCGCATCAGCCACGAGGCGGTGATCGCCACCTTCGTCGGCCTGATCCTGGTAATCGGCCTGTGGGAAGGCGGCCTGCTGGGCCTGCTGGTCATCCTCACGGTAGGCCTGCTGGGCGGTTTCCTGTACCGCTTCATCGGCTTCAACATCGGCGTGCAATTTATGGGCTACTACACCGCCGTGCTCAGCGTGCCGGCCATCGTCGCCCTGTTCGCTTGAACTAACCCTCCTCACCCTGCCACGCAACCCCTGCGGTTGCGTGGCTTCACTCGCCTGCAAGAAAGGAACAACAACAATGAATATCCTTTGCCCCCCTTGCCGCATGACGGCGGCTTGCGCTTGCCTGTTCCTTGGCGCCGCCAGCGCCCAGGCCGAAGGCTTCAGCGACGACGCCAAGGTCGGCCTGACCTTGCGCAACTTCTACATCAACCGCAATTTCGTCGACCCGGCCTATCCGCAAGGCAAGGCCGAAGAATGGACGCAGAGCTTTATCCTCGACGCCCGCTCGGGCTTTACCCAGGGCGTGGTCGGCTTCGGTGTGGATGTACTGGGGCTGTACTCGGTCAAGCTCGACGGCGGGCGCGGCACTGCCGGCACCCAATTGCTGCCGGTGCACGATGACGGCCGCCCGGCGGATGACTTCGGCCGCTTGGGCGTGGCGCTCAAGGCGCGAGTTTCGGCCACCGAGTTGAAGGTTGGCGAGTGGTCGCCGATGCTGCCGGTGCTGCGTTCGGACGACGGCCGCTCGCTGCCGCAGACCTTCCAGGGCGCCCAGCTCACCTCACGCGAGATCGACAACCTCACCCTTTACGGCGCGCGCTTTCGCGGCAACAGCCCACGCAACGACGCCAGCATGGAAGACCTGTTCATGTCTGGTCGGCCTGCCGCCACGGCGGACCGCCTGGACATCCTCGGCGCCGAGTACCTGTTCAACGACAAGGCCACCCAGCTCGCCATCTGGCATTCGGACCTGCAAGACATCTACCGCCAGCAGTACTACAACCTGGTCCACAACCAGGCCGTGGGCAACTGGACCCTGGGGGCCAACCTCGGGTACTTCGTGGGCAACGACAGTGGCCGCTCACTGGCAGGCGAAATGGATAACCGCACCACGTCGCTGCTGCTCTCGGCCCGTACCGGCGGCCATACTTTCTACGTGGGGCTGCAACGGGTCAGCGGCGATACCGGCTGGATGCGGGTCAACGGCACTGCCGGCACCAGCCTGGCCAACGACAGCTACAACTCCAGCTATGACAACGCCCATGAGCGCTCCTGGCAGTTGCGCTACGACCATAACTTCGCGGTCGACGGGCTGCCAGGATTGCAGTTCATGACGCGTTATATCAGCGGTGACAACGTGCAAGTCGGTAGTGTGCGCGATGGAAAGGAGTGGGGTCGGGAGACCGAGCTGGCCTACACCGTCCAGAGCGGCAGTTTGCGAGACCTGACAGTCAGATGGCGAAGCTCTACCTTGCGCCGGGACTTCAGCAGCAATGAGTTCGATGAACACCGGGTAATCGTGAGTTATCCGCTATCGATCCTGTAGCAAAACGCCGCGAACCGGGCTTGCGGTTCGCGGCGTTGCTCAGGCGATCAGCACGGTATACCCGCCAGTGGCCAGACAGGCGCTTGCGTCTCTTTGGCCTGGCTGCGTTTTCGCGCCCACTGGGTCAGGGCGGCCATCAAGGCAAAGCCCAGCAGGATCAAGACCGGGTAGGCCAACAGCAACTCGGTCAGCGAATACTTCCAGGCCAGCGGCCGACCGACACCCAACATCGCCGCATACAACCAGGACACACCCGACAGCGCGCCGGAAAACAACGCGAACATACGCACGCCGATATTCAGGTCGAGCAAAGAACCTGCCTTGAGCAAGGCTGGTAATACATAGCGATGCAACAACATGCCATTGAACGTCAACAACAGGACAATAATAATCTTGGCGTGAAGTTTTGGGTTGGCAAAGTAACTCATGCCTTTTTCAAGGTAATCAATACCAATGACAGCCGCCCCCGTGAGCCACAAGAATATCAGGGCATTGGACACAGACTTCTGTAAACGCGCCATATGTTGACCGTCATGCCCGGCCTGTTTATGACCTTTGAGCAAGTCCCTGACCATCTCGGCATCACTGGCGAACACCAGCCCGATGGCGACACAGCAGGCCAGCAAGTGAACATAAATAACCGACAACCGCACCAGCTCCATGGATTCTTTCTGCCCGAACAGGCTAATAATTGTATTGATCTCCACGACGTCTTCTCCACGTAATGCATTAGCGCTAGATGGCCTTGCTGCAGGCGTGCGAACAGCGAGATCGCAACGGCAAGACCCAATTCATATCGTTAATTGAAACAGCGGATTGATACTTAGATACACAGCAGCTCAACCGTTAAGCCTCGGTCGGGCATAGGCGTTACTCCATGATCAGAGGTAATAAAAATCCCCATGTACATCCCGTGATGCGCATGAGGTTGGTGTATGACTTCCTGAGAGGGGTGCGAGGTGCAGTTCATGAGAACCACACCTGCTGGCAAATAGGAGCGGTCAACAGCAAAAACGTTCACTGCCTGAACACAACCACCGACCAGCGGTATTTAAAGTCACGTTAGTTAGTAGACTAACATTTTACAATGTTGACCGAAGAGGAAGTTTTTATTCACAACTGGATCCAAACTTCATGGCGGGCCCTGATTGCTCTAGTTCGCTGTCCGTCGTTAAAGGGCGATGATGAATTACCCCAACAACTGGCTCAATACCGCGCGCAATTTCCCCGGTTTAACCGGTTTGTTCAGCAGCGGTGCACCCAATTTCTGCAAACCCCGACGGCACTGGTCGCTGCGGTCTGCGGTAATGATCACCGCCGGTATCGCAACCGCAAAATGCTCACGCAAGTGCTTGACCACCTCGCAGCCCACCACCCCATGGTCGAGGTGGTAGTCGGCCAGGATCAATTCCGGAGCCCGCCCCTGCAACGCCAGCAAAGCCGCCTCCTGATCGGTTGCAGTGACCACTTCACAGCCCCACTGCCCCAGCAACGCACCCATGCTCTCGAGGATGCTCACTTCGTTGTCCAGCACCAGCAAGCGACGGCCCGGCAACGGGTTGCCGGCACTTGGCAGCGGCACAGCCTGGTGAACGGCCAGTGGCACTTCTTTGCCAATCGGTACCTCGATACTGAACATCGAGCCGCGCCCCGGCCATGAACGCACCTCGATCCGGTAACCGAGAATCTTGGCAATCCGTTCAACGATCGCCAGCCCCAGCCCCACCCCTTTGCGATCCGCAGCGCGGCCGACGTCCAATTGGTTGAATTCGAGGAAAATGGCATCCAGCCGATCCGCCGCAATGCCCCGGCCGGTGTCCCACACCTCAAGCCGCAGATACTCGCCACGGCGCCTGGCACCTAGCAGTATCCGGCCTTCGTCGGTGTAGCGGCAGGCGTTGCTGAGGAAGTTGCGCAGAATGCGGGTCAGCAACCGCAGGTCGGTGCTGATGGCATGGTCAGCGATGCGCGCGTGCAGCTTCAGGCCTGCCGCATCAGCCACTGTGCGAAACTCCGAGACCAGCGGCGCGAAGACTTCGTCGAGACGGTACACGGCCACGTCCGGTTTGACCGCTGCCTGGTCGAGCCGGGAAATGTCCAGCAGGTCGGTCAGCAGGTCTTCGGCGCCTTCCAGGGCCTGGTGGGTGCGCTCCACCAGCACATGCTCGGCCTCTGGCAATGGCCGTTCGCGCAAGGTGGAGATCAGCAAGCGGGCGGCGTTCAGCGGTTGCAGCAAGTCATGGCTGGCGGCGGCGAGGTATTTGTCCTTGCTGCGGTTGGCGGCCTCTGCGGCATCCCGGGCCTCCAGCAATTCATCGGTCCGCGCAGCAACCCGTTGTTCCAGTTCGTCGTTGAGCTGTTGCAAACGCTGCTGGGCCTGCTTGCGTTCGGTGATGTCGGCGACAAAACCTTCCACCAGCCCTTCCTGCCCTGGCTTTAGCAGCAGGTTCATCAGCACATCCAGGTGGCTGCCATCCTTGCGGCGCAGGCGGGTTTCGTAGCCGTGCAGGCTGCGCTCACGGGCGAGGATCGCGGTAATCGCCTGCAGTTCTTCGGCGCCGCCGTCAAACAGGTGAGTGGCCAGGTCAGTCAGGGAAAACAGCACCGCTTGCGGGTCGTCGTAGCCAAGCATGCGCGCCAACGCCGGGTTGGCGGCACGCATGCCGTCCTGCAGGCTGGCCTGGAAAATGCCGTGCACGGCGTTTTCGAACAGCCATTTATAGCGGTTGCGTTCGGCTTCCAGTTCGTCAAGGCGGGCAGAAAGCTCCGGGTAATGGCTTTTGCGTGCCGAGTGGTCGCCCAGCCCCAGCAGCCCGGCCAGCGCCCGCTGCTGCTCGTCAGAGGGCCTCGCCATAGACCACCTCGACATCACGCTGGCTCGACGCGCGGGGGTTGGTGAGAATGCACGGGTCATCCATCGCATGCTGCGACAGGAACGGAATATCGGACGTGCGCACGCCGTGCAGGCCCAGGGTTTCGTGGAAACCGATGGCGTGCTTCAGGGCGATCAGGTGTTCCACCAGGCGCCCGCAAATCTGCCGGTGGTTGAGGCCACGGCAATCAATGCCGAACACCTCGGCAATCACCTTGAAGCGCTCCGGCGCCGAGCTGTAGTTGAACGCCACCACGTGCTCCACCAGCACCGCGTTGCACAAGCCATGGGGCAGGTCCAGGAACCCGCCAAGGCTGTGCGACATCGCGTGCACTGCACCCAGGATCGCGTTGGAAAACGCAAGCCCCGCCTGCATGCTGCCCAACATGATCTTCTCGCGCAGGGCGATATCGGTGGGGTTGGCGATCATCTCCACCAGGTTGCCATTGATCAGGCGCATGGCTTCCAGCGCGTGGGGGTCGGTCAGCGGGCCATGGCCGGTGGACACGAAGGCCTCGATGGCATGCACCAGCGCATCGATACCGGTACAGGCCGACAGGAACGGGTCCATGCTCAGGGTGGTTTGCGGGTCGATCAGCGAAACGTCCGGCACCACCGCCTTGCTGACGATGGAGAACTTCATGCGTTCCTGCTGGTTGGAAATGATCACGAACTGCGACACGTCCGCCGAGGTGCCGGCGGTGGTGGGGATCAGGATCAGCGGCGGGCTTGGCACGCGGATCATGTCCACGCCTTCGAATTCGAGGATGCTGCGCCCATGGGCAACCACGATGCCGATGGCCTTGCCGCAATCCATCGGGCTGCCGCCGCCCACGGCGACGATCACGTCGCAGTGGTTTTGCCGGTAGATCTCGGCGCCGAGCATCACCTCTTCCACCCGTGGGTTGGGCGATACAGCCGTGTACAGGCAGTAGTCGATGCCCTGCGCCTGCAGGCTGGCTTCCACATCCGCCACCCAGCCGGCGGCAATCACGCCGGGGTCGCTGACCACCAGCACCTTGCGGGCGCCGAAGGTTTTGGCGTAATTGGCAACGTTATGCCGGCAACCGGCACCGAAGATGATTTCAGGCGATACAAACTTGCGAAGCGGGCTGAAACTCTGGCTCATCGTGAAGCCTGTTCTTATTGTTCTGGAAGGTAACTGCCAGCGTAAAGCATCCCGCAGCGAAAGCAACCAGACCAAAGCGTGGCACTGGCTCAACCACAGGTAATCAGGGGGAACCGGCCACCGTGGCGATGGCCGGGCGGCACATCAACGATTGGCGAAATACATCGTCACTTCAAAGCCGATGCGCAGGTCGGTAAAGGCGGGTTTATTCCACATGGGCAATCCTCTTCTTATGCCGGGGGATTCCGGTAGAGGCATTAATGCACGGGGGGCGCTGGGGCCGAATGCTACTTTGGAAGGAAACTGCGGGGTGCGTTGGTAGAAGGTACCGTGGATTGCTGAAGCATTTGCATGGTCAGTGCGGGCCTCATCGCCGGCAAGCCAGCTCCCACAGGGACCGCGCATAGCTTGGGGAAGCTGCGGTCGAGGTGGGAGCTGGCTTGCCGGCGATGGGCTGCAAAGCAGCCCCCGAGACCATCCCAGGTTTTAGAAGAAGCCCAACGGATTGATGTCGTAGCTCACCAGCAAGTTCTTGGTCTGCTGATAGTGGTCAAGCATCATCTTGTGGGTCTCACGCCCCACCCCCGACTTCTTGTACCCGCCAAACGCCGCATGCGCCGGGTACAGGTGATAGCAGTTGGTCCACACGCGGCCAGCCTTGATCCCACGGCCCATGCGATAAGCACGGTTGATATCGCGGGTCCACAGGCCGGCACCCAGGCCAAACTCGGTGTCGTTGGCGATCGCCAGCGCTTCGGCTTCGTCCTTGAAGGTGGTCACGCCCACCACCGGCCCGAAGATTTCCTCCTGGAACACGCGCATCGCGTTGGTGCCCTTGAGCAGGGTCGGCTGGATGTAGTAACCCGTGGCCAGGTCGCCTTGCAGCCGCTCAGCAGCACCACCGGTGAGCAGCTGCGCACCCTCTTCCCGGGCGATATCCAGGTAAGAGAGGATCTTGTCGTATTGCTGTTCCGAGGCCTGGGCGCCCACCATGGTCTCGGTGTCCAGCGGGTTGCCCCGGGTGATCTTGGCAATTTTCTTCATCACCTCGGCCATGAACGGCTCGTAGATCGACTCCTGGATCAGCGCCCGCGACGGGCAGGTGCACACTTCGCCCTGGTTGAAGAACGCCAGCACCAGGCCTTCGGCGGCCTTTTCGATGAACGCGGGCTCCGCCTGCATGATGTCTTCGAAGAAGATGTTCGGCGACTTGCCGCCCAGTTCGACAGTAGACGGGATGATGTTCTCGGCGGCGCATTTCATGATGTGCGAGCCCACCGGGGTGGAGCCGGTGAAGGCGATCTTGGCAATGCGCTTGCTCGTGGCCAACGCCTCGCCAGCCTCACGGCCAAAGCCCTGGACGATGTTCAGCACGCCGGCCGGCAGCAGGTCGGCAATCAGCTCGGCAAAAATGGTGATCGACAGCGGCGTCTGCTCAGCCGGTTTGAGCACTACGCAGTTGCCGGCAGCCAGGGCCGGGGCAAGCTTCCAGGCCGCCATCAGCAGCGGGAAGTTCCACGGGATGATTTGCCCGACCACACCCAGCGGCTCGTGAATGTGATAGGCCACGGTGCCTTCGTTGATCTCGGCCGCACCGCCCTCCTGGGCACGAATGCAGCCGGCGAAATAGCGGAAGTGGTCGGCCGCCAGCGGCACGTCGGCATTGAGCGTTTCGCGCACGGCCTTGCCGTTGTCCCAGCTTTCGGTAACGGCCAGCACCTCCAGGTTCTGCTCGATACGGTCGGCGATTTTCAGCAGCACCAGGGCGCGGTCCTGCACCGAGGTCTTGCCCCAGGCTTCAGCGGCGGCATGCGCAGCGTCCAGCGCCCGATCGATGTCCTGGGCGGTGGAGCGCGGGAATTCGGCGATCGGCTGACCATTGACCGGCGAGCTGTTGGTGAAGTACTGGCCAGCCAATGGCGGCACGAACGCGCCATTGATGAAGTTGCCATAGCGTGGCTTGAAGGACACGACGGCGCCTGGAGTTCCGGGTTGTGCGTAGATCATGCTGAGCCTCTGTGGGTCGATGCCTGTCCAGCGACAGGCGATGCAGCGATGGTAAAAAGCCCCGCGTGCCAGGCGAATGCATCGTTGGCAGCGGGGCTCTCCTCATTTGGTAGTAGGCGGCAGGGCCGCAGCCTTACGGCTTGGCGCTGGCCGTTTGCTGCAACTGCTTGGGCAGCTTGAAGGTCCAGAGCATGCCGCCCTGGTTGAAGTCCTTGACCCGCTTGGCCACTTCGCCGCCCCACAGCGGTACGGCGCCGCCCCACCCGGAAACCACCGACACATATTGCTCGCCGTCCATTTCCCAGGTCACGGGCGAGCCGAGCACGCCGGAGCCGGTCTGGAATTCCCAGACCTTGTCACCGGTCTTGGCGTTGAAGGCCTGCAGGAAGCCTTCTGGCGTACCGGTAAACACCAGGTTGCCCTTGGTGGTCAGCACCCCGCCCCACAGCGGCGCGTAGTTCTTGTGCCGCCACACTTCCTTGCCGCTGATCGGGTCGATGGCTCGCAGCACGCCAATGTAGTCTTCGTTGAGCGGCTTGATGGTAAAGCCAGCGCCGAGGAACGCCGCGCCCTTCTTGTAGGCAATGCCTTCGTTCCAGATGTCCATGCCCCACTCGTTGGACGGCACGTAGAACAACCCGGTGTCCTTGTTGTAGGCCATCGGCATCCAGTTCTTGGCACCGAGGAAGGCCGGCGCGACGAACACCGAGCTGCCTTTGGCCTCGCTACCCGGTGCGCCCGGGCGGCTGGCTTCGTTGTAGATCGGCCGCCCGTCCTTGTCCAGGCCGGTGGCCCAGGTGATCTTGTCGACGAAGGGGAAGCCACGGATGAACTTGCCGTTGGTGCGGTCCAGCACGTAGAAGAAGCCGTTACGGTCGGCGGTGGCGGCGGCCTTGATCTCTTTGCCGCCGTCCTTGTAGTTGAACGAGATCAGCTCGTTGACGCCGTCGAAGTCCCAGCCGTCATGCGGCGTGCTCTGGAAGTGCCACTTGATGGTGCCGTCGTCCGGGTTCAGCGCCAGGCGCGACGAGGAATACAGGTTGTCGCCAGGGCGAAGGTGCGAGTTCCATGGCGCCGGGTTGCCGGTGCCGAACAGGATCAGGTTGGTTTCCGGGTCGTAGTAACCGCCCAGCCACGGCGCAGCGCCGCCGGTCTTCCACAGGTCGCCTGGCCAGGTCTTGCCCGCCTCGCCGCCGGAGATACCGTTTTCGATGGCCTTACCGTCTTTGTACACGTAGCCCATGTGCCCTTCCACGGTAGGGCGCATCCACAGCAGCTCGCCGTTCTCCGGGTTGTAGGCCTGGATCTTGCCCACCACGCCGAACTCGCCACCGGCCACGCCGGTGATCAACTTGCCGTTGACGATCATGGGCGCGGCACTGATGGAATAGCCTTCCTTGTGGTCGGCCACCTTCTTGCTCCACACCACTTTGCCGGTGTCCTTGTTCAAGGCCACCAGCTTGGCGTCCAGCGTGCCGAAGAACACCAGGTCGCCGTACAGTGCCACGCCCCGGTTGATCACGTCGCAGCACGGGCGAATGTCATCCGGCAGGCGCGCATCGTATTGCCACAGTTTCTTGCCGGTGCGGGCGTCCACGGCAAACACCCGCGAGTAGGAGCCGGTCAGGTACATCACCCCGTCCTTGATCAGCGGCTGGGCCTGCTGGCCGCGCTGCTTCTCACCGCCAAAAGAGAACGCCCAGACTGGCCGCAGTTCCTTGACGTTATTGGCGTTCAGCAGGTCCAGCGGGCTGTAGCGCTGGCCCTGCACGCCCAGGCCATTGGTCACGATCTGCTGCGGGTTCTTCGGGTCCTGAAGGATTTCTTCATTGCTGACAGCGGCGTGGGCCGCGCCAGCAAGCAGCATGGCGCTGAGCACCAGGCTCACGGCGAACAAGGGGCGACGCGGGGATCGGGTCATGACGGCTACCTTTGGTTTTTTGTTGTATCCGGGAAAATTTCCCGGTGTGCCGGGAATTCTTGGTCCCGACCCGGTTGCCAACAATTGCCCGCAGTGCGGAGATTTCTAGTTCCTTGGTACAAGGCTGGCGGACGGTTCACTATCAACGCGCTGTAAACGCTGACGCTCATAACGCGGATACAGGTGACTGACGCTGCGAATCAACTCGTACCGCGTCAGGCTGATACCGGCAAATCGCTCGGGGATGGGGCTGCGGATCATCTCGGCCATGTCATCACCACGGGCCGCGCCGTCGCGCATCAGGCCGTCCAGCCAGCCCAGGTAGTCGCGCATCTGCGCAAAGGGCCGGGCATCGCTGGCAACCGGACCATGCCCCGGCACCAGCTGCTTCCAGGGCAGCGCTTGCAAGGTGTCCAGATCCTTGAGCCACACCTCCAGCCCCGGGCTGTTGGGCGTGGTCAGGGCACGCTCGTAAAACACCAGGTCGCCGGCGAACAGCACGCCGGTCTTTTCATCCAGAATCGCCAGGTCGGCACCGGTATGCCCGCCCAGGGCCAGCAGACGCAGCCGGTGCCCGCCGACCTCGTGGATACCCGCCTCCAGCACACGGGTTGGCAGCACGACTTCGGTGCCGCGCATCCAGTCGCCGACCAGGCGGTACATGTTCTCGGCCATGGCATCGCCCTGCTGGCGCAACAAATCACCGGTACCCGCCAAGGCCCCGATAGGCACATCGGTAAAGGCCTGGTTGCCCAGCACATGGTCGGGGTGATGATGGGTCAGCAGCACCTCCAGCACCGGCTTGTCGGTGGTGGCGGCGATGGCCTGGCGCAGCGCTTCGCCGTAGCGTTTCGAGGGGCCGCTGTCGATCACCACCACACCGCTGTCGGTGACGATGAACGCGGTATTGACGATATTGCCGCCGTTGCTCCTGGCGAAATTGTCGGTGCTGCCTTCCAGCAGCCAGGTATCTGCGGCTATTTGCCGAGGTGCAAGCCGATAGTCAAGGTCGGCCCAGGCCGGCAGGCCCAGGCACAGCAGCAACAAGGGTATCCAACGCATACAGGCGCCTCTGGTCACAGGTGAAGTCGGGCAACAGGGTCAGGGCACCGCCGCCTCGAACTGGTTGCCACTGTTGTCCTGCAGCACCAGCCGGGTCGGCCCGGGGCCCTGGATGTCGAACCCGAGGTTGGGGTTTTCGCTGACGGCCGGGTACAGCTCGAGGTGGGCCAGGCGCTGGCCGTTCGCATCCTGCAACTCGGCCTGGTTGAGGAAGAATTCGGGAATGCCGCTGACCAGGCCGTTATCCATCGGGTGAGCCACCTGCAGACGCACGCGGCTGCTGTCGCCACGCGGGTAGCGCCCGCCCAGCACTTCGCCGAGGTGCTCCTCCCAGCCAGGTTGCGTGCGCACCACACTGGGTGCGGTGCAGCCACCACCAGCGGCGTCGATCAGGGTCGAGCCGACGTGCCACAGGCCGTCACGCGTCTGCACCGCAGCGCGCAGCGGCGTGGCCTGTTCGATGCGGATGCGGATCGACAACCAGGGCAGCACACGCTCGCCGGGCTGGAAATCGACAATACGCGGCAAAGGGTTCAGCTCCGCCCAGGCGATGATACGTACCACATCGCCAGAAAACGCCCGGGCATCGATCTCCAGCGGCACCTGGCGTGCGTCCTCGGCAAACGGCGGCGCCAGCAGCTTGACCCGGTCGTCGAAGACGAACGCGGCCTGGCCCAGTAGCTGCTTGTGGTAGAAGTCCCACATTACCGAGGGTACCGGGTCTGTCTGGGTACCTTGCGTGGCCGCCAGGGCCGCACAAGGCATCCAGCAGGCCAGCAAAAAAGTCGCTCGCCAGTTCATGGCCTGCTCCTATTGATACATCTCCGGGACCTCGTAACGCAGGCCGTAAGCGGCATACATGGCCTTGAGCCGGCCATCACGGATCATCGCTTCGAGGGCTTCCTCCACGGCATAGGCCAACTGGCGATTGCTTTCATGCACCGCCATGCCAATCTCCCAGGCCTGCTTGCCCAGGTTGGGGTAGGCGTTTTCCGCCAAGGCCAGTTGCGGGTCGCCAGCCTGGTGCAGTTGCCAGTCAACCTCGCCGCGCATGGCCATCACCGCGTCCACCTGCCCGGCCTGCATCGCGGCGAACGCCTGTTGCACACCGGGGTAATGATGGGTTTTGGCACTGAGCATGCCGTTGAACACCGACGTCAGGTAGAACGACGGCACGCTGTCTACCTCGACCCCGATGGGGTGCTGCTGGAACACCGCCACACTGGCCACCGATGCCAGTCGACGGCGGTCGTACGCGACTTGCCAGCGCTCTTCCTGATAGGGGCCGAACATCACCACCTGGCCGTTTTCCAGCTCGCCCACCTCGTTGCGTTTTTGCGCATAGTCGTGGTCGTAAGGCACCCGCATCATCAGGTCGGCCAGCTGCTGGTGGCGCAGCGGGCTGCCGCGCCAGATATAGTCACGCAGGTCATCGTCGAGCTTTTCCCCGGGCGGCGCCCAGATCAGATGCAGGCGCACCCCCATGGCCGTGGCCAGGGCCTGCGCCAGCTCCACATCCACACCGCGGGGCTTGCCGTGGTCCTCGAAACTGTAAGGGGCAAAATCCTTGTACACCGCCACCTTCAACTCGCCGGCAGCGATGATCGCGTCATAGTTGCGCACCTGCGCCTGGGCCGCAGCGCAACACAGCAGCAGGCCACTCAACAGCACCGCCCACAGACGCATGGCCGTCACTCCTCGACGTGCACGCTGTCCAGATAGGTACGTACCGCCCACAAGGCTTCCTGGCTCAGGTAGTCGGCCATCTTCGGCATGTACACGCGGCCGTCGCGAACCGCGCCATGGCGTACCCGCTCGACGAACCACTCATCGCCCGCCTCACCCGCATCGAGCATGCGCAGGTCGGGCGCAATGCCACCGGATTTGGCTTCAAGGCCATGGCAGGCGGCGCAGTTCTGGTTGTAGGCAGAGGCACCGATTTCCACGGCCTTGTCGTGCTCCGGCGAAGTACGGTACGGGTTGACCGCCGCCCAGCCGTCGCCGTCCAGGCTTACGCCAGCGTCCTTGATCGGGGTCAGGCCCTTGGTCTCCACTGCCTGGGGCACCACGTTGCCATGAGCCCAGGCCGTACCGCTCAGCACAGCCGCAGCCAGCAGCCCTGTAGCCAGCAACACATTGCGTTTTGTTGTCATTGTTATGCCCTCACCATTGCACGCAAAGCCTCAACCACAGAGGCCGTGCCGCCATCTTAAAAACAGCCCGCAGGCGGCCGAATGCTGCTTTGGTGGCCGGGCCTTACTCCCTTGGTAGTAGGGCTTGTGGTGAAGGGCCAATTGAGGTGCCGCTCGGGAACTCTTCCCGGCAAGGGCGGGATATTTTCCGTATCCGCCCAAGGCTGCATCGCCGCACCCTGTGCAGGCCAAAACCTCCACAGGGAACTGCAACCATGACAACAAGAACGCTACCCGCCCTTTCCCCTCTGGCCCTCAGCGTGCGGGCCCTGCTGCTGGCCGGTAGCCTGGCCCTGAGCAACGCGGCCATCGCGGCCACTCCCCCAGCGGCACCTGCCGGCAAGAACGTGACCTGGGAAGACATCGCCAACGACCACCTGACCACCAAGGACGTGCTGCAATACGGCATGGGCACCAACGCCCAACGCTGGAGCCCGTTGGCCCAGGTCAACGACAAGAACGTATTCAAGCTCACCCCGGCGTGGTCCCATTCCTTCGGTGACGAGAAGCAGCGCGGCCAGGAATCCCAGGCCATCGTCAGTGACGGCGTGGTCTACGTCACCGGCTCCTACTCGCGGGTATTCGCCCTGGATGCCAAGACCGGCAAACGCCTGTGGACCTACAACCACCGCCTGCCCGACAACATTCGCCCGTGCTGCGACGTGGTCAACCGCGGGGCGGCGATCTACGGCGACAAGATCTACTTCGGCACCCTGGACGCGCGGGTCATCGCCCTGGACAAGCACACCGGCAAGGTGGTGTGGAACAAGAAGTTCGGCGACCACAGCGCCGGCTACACCATGACCGGCGCCCCGGTGCTGATCAAGGACAAGACCAGCGGCAAGGTGTTGCTGATCCATGGCAGCTCCGGCGATGAGTTCGGCGTGGTTGGCCAGCTGTTCGCCCGCGACCCGGAAACGGGTGAAGAAGTGTGGATGCGGCCCTTCGTCGAAGGCCACATGGGCCGCCTGAACGGCAAGGACAGTACCCCGACCGGCGACGTCAAGGCGCCGTCCTGGCCAGATGACCCAACCACCGAGACCGGCAAGGTCGAAGCCTGGAGCCACGGCGGCGGCGCCCCTTGGCAAAGTGCAAGCTTCGATGCCGAGACCAACACCATCATCGTCGGCGCTGGCAACCCAGGCCCCTGGAACACCTGGGCCCGCACCTCCAAGGATGGCAACCCCCACGACTACGACAGCCTCTACACCTCGGGCCAGGTGGGCGTCGACCCGAGCACCGGCGAGGTGAAGTGGTTCTACCAGCACACGCCAAACGATGCCTGGGACTTCTCTGGCAACAACGAGCTGGTGCTGTTCGACTACAAGGACAAGGACGGCAAGGTGGTCAAGGCCACCGCCCACGCCGACCGCAACGGCTTCTTCTACGTGGTCGACCGCAACAACGGCAAGCTGCAGAACGCCTTCCCGTTCGTGGACAACATCACCTGGGCCAGCCACATCGACCTGAAAACCGGTCGCCCGGTAGAAAACCCTGGCCAGCGCCCGGCCAAGCCGCTGCCGGGTGAAACCAAGGGCAAACCGGTGGAAGTGTCACCGCCGTTCCTCGGTGGCAAAAACTGGAACCCCATGGCCTACAGCCAGGACACCGGCCTGTTCTACATCCCCGGCAACCAGTGGAAGGAGGAGTACTGGACCGAGGAAGTGAACTACAAGAAAGGCTCGGCGTACCTGGGCATGGGCTTCCGCATCAAGCGCATGTACGACGACCACGTCGGCACCCTGCGGGCGATGGACCCGACCACCGGCAAGCTGGTGTGGGAGCACAAGGAGCACCTGCCACTGTGGGCCGGCGTGCTGGCCACCAAGGGCAACCTGGTGTTCACCGGCACCGGTGACGGCTTCTTCAAGGCCTTTGACGCCAAGACGGGCAAGGAGCTGTGGAAGTTCCAGACCGGCAGCGGCATCGTTTCGCCACCCATCACCTGGGAGCAGGACGGCGAACAGTACATCGGCGTGACCGTGGGCTACGGCGGCGCCGTGCCGTTGTGGGGCGGTGACATGGCTGAGCTGACCAAGCCGGTGGCCCAGGGTGGTTCGTTCTGGGTGTTCAAGATCCCGAGCTGGGACAACAAGACCGCGCAGCGTTGACCGCCTGAGGTGAAGCATTACTGGGGCTGCTTTGCAGCCCATCGCCGGCAAGCCAGCTCCCACACGGACCATGCAGTTCTCAAGACTTGCGCTGTACCTGTGGGAGCTGGCTTGCCGGCGATGGGTCGCAAAGCGGCCCCATAGCGGTTATCTCCTATTCCGATGAGAGCCTTTCGCCATGAACTACCTGCCATTTGCCTTGCTGTTGGTACTGTCCCCCGCCATGGCGGTGAGTACCGACGACGATGGCAACGATGCCCCCCTGACCGTCAACGGTTGCGTGATTGCCGAAGCCAGCCAGTGCCCGGGGGCCAACCTTCGCGGCGCCAACCTGGCCAACCAGGACCTGCGCAAGATGAACCTGGCCGGCGCCGACCTGCGTGAGGCCGACCTGCGCCATGCCCGGCTGGACCTGGCCAACCTGGAAAAGGCTCGCCTGCAAGGCGCCAACCTGACCCGCGCCAGCCTGCAGCAGAGCAACCTGCGCTTGGCTGACCTGAGCAATAGCAAGTTGGTCGCCATCCAGGGCTGGGGCATGTTCGCCCAAGGCGCGCAGTTCGAGAAAGCCGACCTCGGCGCGGCCTACTTGCAGTTTGCCCGGCTGTCAGGGGCAAAGATGCACCAGGCCAACCTGCAGGCCGCAGACCTGGAAATGGCCTGGCTGAGCAAGACGGACCTGCAAGAGGCCAACCTGGGGGACGCTAATCTGCAAGAAGCCAAATTTGGCCAGAGCAACCTGGAACGCGCCGATTTGCGCGGGGCACGGCAGCATTACGGGAATTTTCAGGAGGCCAACATGGAGGGGTGCAAGGGGTGCCCTGAAACCTGGGACAAATGAGCGCAGTTAGCTGGGGCCGCTTTGCGGCCCCAATAAGCGCAGCCAAAACACCTCAGCCCGCCACCCTCACCACCCCCAGATCAATCCCCAGATGTACCAGCTCGGCATGCGAGCTGACCTGCAACTTGCTCTTGAGCAAGGTCAGGTGATTGGACACAGTCTTGCCACTGATACACAGCTGCTCGGCAATCACCCGCGCCGGGGTGCCTTTGGCCAACATCGTGAAAATCTCCAACTCACGCTGGGTCATGCGCTGCAAACGCGGGTCATTGGCGCTTTGGTGTGACGTGCAAGCCAACTGGGTAGCCAAAGGCTGTTCGATGTAAGCATGCCCGGCCAACACCCGCTGCACCGCCTCGATCAACACCTCGGGCGCCGAGTTTTTGGTCAGGTAACCCGAGGCCCCGGCTTCAAGCGCCTGGCGCACCAGCGGCAGCTCATCGTGCATGCTGAAAAACAGCACCCGCAACTGGGGCAGGCGCTGGCGCAGGCGGCGGGTGGTTTCAAGGCCGCTAATGCCAGGCAGGCCAAAATCCATGATTACCAGGTTAGGCACTTGCTCCTGAACCCGGGCCAAGGCCTCTTCGCCACTGGCAGCCTCACGTACTTCCATCGTGGGCAACACCGCCCGCAGCAGGCTGGCATAGCCCTGGCGGACCACGGCATGGTCATCGACCAATACAATATTCATCACACCTCCAAGGGAATGTTCAGAGCCAGTGCCCAGCCAGCCCCGGGGCGGCTGAAAATGCGCAGTTCGCCCCCCAGGCTGCGGGCGCGTTCGGCCATCGAATGCAGGCCTACGCCGGGCCGTTGCGGCTGACGGGCTCCGCAGCCATTGTCGCGAATCAGCAGGCGCAGGCCCTTGGCGCTGCGCTGCAGACGTACCCGCACCTGGCTGGCACCGGCATGCCGGGCGACATTGGTCAGCGCCTCTTGCAGCAACCGGTACAGGTGCGTGCGGCTCGCCCCGGGCAACGTTGGCAAGCGCTCGCCAACCTGGAGGCGACAAGCGATACCCTGGCTGGCCTGCCACTGGTTGACGAGCAGGTCGAAGGCTTCAGCCATCGGCATGTGTTGCAACGCCACCGGATACAGGTCACGCACCAACGCACGAAAGCCCTGTTGCAGGCGTTCGCAATTGAGTGCCAGGGCTTGCGCCGTCTGTTCCACCACAGTCGGCTGGTCGGCCACCATGCGCAACAGGCAGACCTGGGCACGGATACCTGCCAGGTATTGGCCAAGGTCGTCGTGCAGCGTCTGCGCCAAGTGGGTGCGCTCCTGCTCCTGCACTGCCAGCAGGGCCTGCGTCAGTTGCGTATTGTCGGCCTGGGTCTGCTCCAGGGTGGCGGCCATGCGGTTGAAGTGTTCCGCCAGCTGACGGGCCTCCGGCAGGCCGGCCTCGCGCAGGCGGGCCGTCAACTGCCCGCCCGAAACCTGACGCAAGGCTTGCAGCAGCTCATCCAGCAAACCCATGCCACGCCGTACCGCCCAGCGAATGGTCAACAGGCTCAATAGCAACGCCAGGCCGAACAAGCCGAGCAGTTGCTGCAAGGCATCCCAGACTTCGTCGATCTCATCCCGCGCATCTACAGCAATCAGCACCCGGGCCCCGTCATTCAGGTCCAGCAGCCGGCTGCTACTGTGCCGCTCACCCAACAGCTGGCGGCCCAGCCAGGCATCCAGGCCGCTCTGCGCCGGTAGCTGCGGTGCTTCCCCCACCGCCAGCCAGTGTACCCGCACATGGCGCAGGCTCTGGGTCAGCCGTGGTTGCAGGCTTGCCGGGTCACGTTCGGCGGTGTCGCCGAGGTAAGCCACCACGGCTTCGGCAGACTGCAACTCACGCTCAACATCCGCCACCGCCTGGTGCAACAGCACGCCGGCACAGGCCAGCGTCACCAGGGCGAAGCAGCATGTGACCCAGAGGTTGATCCGCCACAGGGCCGACAGGTTGACAGGGCGCACAGGCGATTCTCCTTGAGCGTTGTAGCCCATCGTGTTTCCCATCGTAAAGCCGCAGCACCTACGCCGAATTACTACCTTGGTACCGGCCGGGCGCTACTTTCTGCATATTTCCCCCTCCCGGTGGGCTTCCTATGCTGGCGCCATCTGCCGTGGAGTATGTTATGCGCCAGCCTGCCCCTCTTGCCCTGACCTGCCTGCTGGCCCTGGCCGCAGCGCTGTGCGCACCGCTGGCATCCGCCGCAGAACCCTTGCAGGTACGCATCGGCTACCTGAGCTATCGCCCCGACCCAGGCCCGTTGTTGTCCAACATCATTCCCGAGCCTGCCGATGCCGGGCTGCAAGGCGCGGAACTGGCGATAGTCGACAGCAACAGCACGGGGCGCTTCCTGAAGCAGCAATTCCAGCTGGCCAAGG
This sequence comes from Pseudomonas sp. LLC-1, assembly GCF_002992185.1. Taxonomy (NCBI): domain Bacteria; kingdom Pseudomonadati; phylum Pseudomonadota; class Gammaproteobacteria; order Pseudomonadales; family Pseudomonadaceae; genus Pseudomonas; species Pseudomonas sp. LLC-1. The sequence continues at coordinate 243,395 of NZ_LUVY01000018.1, forward strand.
CCACCGCCGACAGCCCCGAAGCCTTGCTGCAGGCGGCCAAGGCTCAGCACGACCAAGGCCTGCGGCTGTTCGTGGTGAATGCCCCGGCCGCCAGCCTGCGCGCGTTGTCTGCCGCCCTGCCCGACAGCCTGCTGTTCAACGCCGGCAGCCCCGACGACAGCTTGCGCAGCAGCCAGTGCCTGGGCAATGTGCTGCACAGCCTGCCAAGCCGGGCCATGCTGGCCGACGCCCTGGTGCAGTTCATGGTATTGCGCAAATGGCAGCGGGCACTGTTGGTGGTCGGCCAGACCGAAGACGACCAGGCTTACGCCGCCGCCCTGCGCAGGGCAATGAAGCGCTTTGGTGTGCAGCTGGTTGCAGAAAAAGCCTGGACCTTCGACAACGACCAGCGCCGCAGCGCCCAGGCCGACATGCCGCTGTTCACGCAAACCGCCGAATACGACGTGGTGCTTGTGGCGGACGAACGCGGCGACTTCGGCGAGTACCTGCCCTACCAGACCTGGTACCCGCGCCCGGTGGCAGGCACCCAGGGGCTGACCCCCACCGGCTGGCACAAGACCGTGGAAACCTTCGGCGCCGCGCAGTTGCAAAAACGCTTCGAAGCCCAGGCCGGGCGCTGGATGAACGACCGTGACTTTGCCGCCTGGATGGCCGTGCGCAGCGTCGCCAGTGCAGTCAGCAAACTGCGCCAGACCGAACCACATGCGTTGCAGCAACTGCTGCTCAGCGAGCAGTTGCCGCTGGACGGGTTCAAGGGCCGCAAGCTCAGCTACCGCCCGTGGAACGGCGAACTGCGCCAGCCAATCCCGCTGGTACAGCCGCGCGCCCTGGTCAGCACCTCGCCGCAGGAAGGTTTCCTGCACCCCTTCAACGAAATGGACAGCCTGGGCTACGACAAGCCCGAAGTGACCTGCAGCTACCCCTGACCCGATCACCACAACAATAAGGAATTCGCCATGCGCCGCCTCTTTCACAGGGCCCTGCTTTGCCCCAGCCTGCTATCGGCCGCCCTGGCACTGGCCAGCGGGCATACCATGGCTGCCACTGCCTGGGTCTCCAACGAGAAAGACAACAGCCTCAGCCTGATCGACATGCAAACGCTTGAAGTCACCGACACCTTGCCGGTCGGCCAGCGCCCGCGCGGCCTGCTGCTGTCCCACGACAACAAGTTGCTGTACATCTGCGCCAGCGATTCGGACCGGGTGCAGGTGATGGACGTGGCCACCCACAAGATCATCAAGGAGCTGCCCTCCGGCAAGGACCCCGAGCAGTTCGCCCTGCACCCCAACGACCGCTGGCTGTACGTGTCCAACGAGGACGACGCGCTGGTGACAGTGATCGACACCGTCACCGACAAGGTGCTGGGGCAGATCGACGTCGGCATCGAACCCGAAGGCATGGCAGTCAGCCCTGACGGCAAATGGGCAGTCAACACCAGCGAAACCACCAACATGCTGCACTGGATCGACACCAGCACCCAGACCCTGGCCGACAGCACCCTGGTCGATCAGCGACCACGCTTCGTCGAGTTCAACAAGGACGGCTCGCGGCTGTGGGCATCGGCGGAAATCGGCGGCACGGTGACCATTCTCGACGTGGCCACGCGCCAGGTACTCAAAACCCTGAACTTCCAGATCAAGGGCGTGCACCCGGACAAGGTCCAGCCGGTGGGCATCAAGCTCAGCGCCGATGGCAAGTACGCCTTCGTCGCCCTGGGCCCGGCCAACCATGTGGCGGTGATCGATGCCAACACCTACGAGGTGCTCGACTACCTGTTGGTCGGGCGACGTGTCTGGCAGCTGGCGTTCACCCCGGACCAGAGCCAGTTGCTGGCCACCAACGGCGTCAGCGGCGATGTTTCGGTCATCGATGCGAAAAACCTCAAAGTGCTCAAGTCGGTGAAGGTCGGGCGCTACCCCTGGGGTGTGGTGGTCACACCATGAACGCCCTCGACGTCAGTGACGTAAGCTTTGCCTATGGCCAGCGCGCGGCACTCAAACAGGTCGGATTCAGCCTGGCGCCCGGGCGCTTCGCCGCGTTGCTGGGCCCCAACGGCGCTGGCAAATCGACACTTGTCGCCCTGCTTACCCGCCTGTACGACCTGCAGCACGGCGACATCCGCGTAGGCGGCTGCTCGCTGCGCAATGCCGCACGCCCGGCTTTGCGCCAGCTGGGCGTGGTGTTTCAGCAAAGCACCCTCGACCTGGACCTGACCGTTGAACAGAACCTGCGCTACCACGCGGCGCTGCATGGCCTGTCGCGGCACCAGAGCAACCAACGGGTCGACGCCGAACTGGCCCGTCAAGGGCTGGGCGAACGTCGGCATGAGCGTGTTCGTGCGCTGAACATCGGCCATCGGCGCCGGGTGGAGATTGCCCGCGCCCTGCTGCACGAACCACGCCTGCTACTGCTTGACGAAGCCAGTGTCGGCCTCGACCCGGCCAGCCGTCTGGCGCTCAACCAGCACGTACGACGGTTGTGCCGCGAGCAGCAGCTCAGCGTGCTGTGGACCACCCACCTGCTGGACGAGGTCCAGCCCAGCGATGACCTGCTCATATTGCATCAAGGCCGCCTGGTAGCACGCGGTACCGCCGACGCCCTGAGCCTGGAGCACGGTGGCGACCTCGACAATGCCTTTGCCCGGCTGACCAGCGCGCCCTCAGGAGCCAACGCCCAATGAACGCTTACTGGCAATGTTTCAACGGCATCATGCTGCGCGAATGGCTACGCTTCGTGATGCAGCGCACGCGCCTGCTCAGTGCGCTGGTGCGCCCGCTGCTGTGGTTGCTGGTGTTCGCCGCCGGGTTTCGTGCGGCCCTGGGCATTGCCATCATCGAGCCCTACGACACCTACATTCCCTACGAGGTGTACATCATCCCGGGCCTGGCCTGCATGATCTTGCTGTTCAATGGCATGCAGGGCTCGCTGTCGATGGTGTATGACCGGGAGATGGGCAGCATGCGCGTGCTGCTGACCAGCCCGTTGCCACGGCCGTTCCTGCTGGGCAGCAAGCTGTTGGCGACCGCGTTGATTTCCCTGCTGCAGGTGTATGCCTTCCTCGCCATCGCCTGGCTGTACGGCGTACAGCCGCCCGCTGCGGGCCTGCTGCTGGCGCTGCCGGCAATGCTGCTGGTAGCGTTGATGCTCAGCGCCCTGGGGCTGCTGCTGTCGAACGCTATCCGCCAGCTGGAGAACTTTGCCGGGGTGATGAACTTCGTGATCTTCCCGCTGTTTTTCCTGTCGTCGGCGTTGTACCCGCTGTGGAAGATGCGCGAGGCCAGCCAGTGGCTGTACTGGCTGTGTGCGGTGAACCCGTTCACCCATGCCGTGGAGCTGGTGCGGTTCGCACTGTATGAGCGGTTGAACCTGCTGGCACTGGCTGTATGCCTTGGCTTGACCATGCTGTTCACCCTGCTGGCGATACTCACGTTCAACCCCCAGCATGCCGCGCTGCGCAAGCCGCGCTGAAGCCGCCTGCCTGGGGCTGCTTTGCGGCCCCCTGTTCATGAGCAGCGCCTACTACTTTAGTACTGCCTTTGCTGTCTGATCGTCGCATTCACAACACACCACCGCTGGCATGTAATGGGCCTATAACAAAAAGGATAAAACCATGCCACGTGCCCCGCGCCCTTTGCTGGCTGCCCTTTCGCTGTGTCTGTCACTGGGTATCGCCCAGGCCGACACCACCCCGCTGTTTTCCGCCGAAGGCTACCGCGCCACCCTCTACCGCAGCCCGACCCCGCAACAGGTCGAGGGCGGCCAGGTCATCGACACCGCCACGCTGCAAAAGCTGCTGGCACACAGCCCCAGGCCCGTACTGATCGACGTCTATCGCCGCCAATGGCTGCAAGGCCAATTCATCGAAGATGAACCGCACGCCAACCTCCCCGGTAGCCTTTGGCTGGCCAACACCGGCGACGGCGAGCTGAGCCCGGCCTGGCAGGACTACTTCGTGCGCAACCTGCAAAAAGCCACTGCCGGGCACCCGGAGCACCCCCTGGTTTTTTATTGCCGCTCCGATTGCTGGTTAAGCTGGAACGCGGTAAAACGCGCTAAAGCCCTGGGCTACAACAACCTGTACTGGTACCGCGACGGCCTGGACGCCTGGCAGCAGGCCAACCTGCCGCTGCAGCCAGCGCAACCCGCGCCCTTTCCCTGAACTGCCTGCAAATGCGTGCCCCGCCCCCTCCAATAAAAACAAGGTGAAAAGGCCATGTACAAAATTTTGATTGCCGACGATCACCCGCTGTTTCGCGAAGCCATCCACAACGTCATCAGCGATGGCTTCCAGGGCAGCGAGGTCATGGAAACCGCCGACCTGGACAGCGCTCTGGCCCTGACCCAGGCGCACGACGACCTCGACCTGATCCTGCTCGACCTGAACATGCCCGGCATGCACGGACTTAACGGCCTGATTACCCTGCGCAACGAGGCGCCGACCACCCCGGTGGTGATCGTTTCGGCCGAGCAGGAAAAGCAGATCGTGCTGCAGGCCATCACCTACGGTGCCGTGGGTTTCATTACCAAGTCATCGCCCCGTTCACAGATGATCGAAGCGATCGAGCAGATCCTCAACGGCAATGTCTACCTGCCGCCGGACATCATCCGCGCCCAGAAAAGCAGCACCGGCCGGCGCCACAACGAGGCGCCGAGCTTCCCACCGGAAATGCTCCAGGCCCTGACGCGCAAGCAATTGCTGGTGCTGGAGCGCATGACCAAGGGTGAGTCGAACAAGCAGATCGCCTACACGCTGGACATCGCCGAAACCACGGTCAAGGCCCATGTTTCGGCGATCTTGCGCAAGCTCAATGTGCATAATCGGGTGCAGGCCATCCTGAGTGCTGGTGATATTGATTTTGCTGACTACCTGCGGCGTTAACCTGTTCTGGCCTCTTCGCGGGCTCGCCCGCTCCCACAGGTATTGTGCAGGTTCGAAGCCTGTAGAATTCCTGTGGGAGCGGGCGAGCCCGCGAAGAGGCCAGCGGCTATGTCATGCTGCCGGCCAGCAGATGACTCATCGCCGTCTTGAGCTTCATCGGCCGCACCGGCTTATGCATCAGGGTGTGGCCCAGCTCGCGAATCTGCTGCTTGAGGTCGTTGCTGTAGTTCGCGGTAATCATCAGCGCCGGTAATGGCTGGGTGCGCCGGGCATTGATCCGCGCCACGGCGTCGACGCCGTTGCAGTCGTTGTCCAGATGGTAATCCGCTATCAGCAGGTCGGCTTCGGCATGGTAGTTGTCCACCTGCCGCGCCAGGTCTTCCTCCGACAGCGCCGTGACCACCCGGCAGCCCCACCCCTCCAGCAAGGTGCGCATGCCGGCGCAAATCGCCGCGTCGTTATCCAGCACCCACACCCGCGCACCGCGCAGGCGTTCAAGCATCGGCTCGCTGACCACCTGGCTCGGCTGGGTTTTGGGCGCGGTGGTGCTCAGTGGCACTTCGACGGCAAATACCGAGCCTTTGCCAAGCCATGAACGTACCCGTATCCGATGCCCAAGGATGCCGGCGATCTTTTCTACAATCGCCAGGCCCAGGCCCAACCCGCGGTCCTGGTCCGGGCGCTGCACATCACCGCGCTTGAACTCCTGGAACATGTCGTCCAGGTGCTCTTCGGCAATGCCGATGCCACTGTCCCACACTTCGATCCGCAGGCCGCCACGCAGGCGCCGGCAGCCCAGCACCACACGCCCGCTGCGGGTATAGCGAATGGCATTGCTGAGCAGGTTGCGCAGGATCCGCGCCAGCAGCTGGATGTCACTGCGCACCACCGCCGAGCAACCCACGAAATGCAGTTCAAGGCCTTCACTGCGCGCCACCTGTGCGTATTCGGCAGCAAGGTTGTCCATCAGTTCGCGCAGGGCAAACGGGGCGACATCGGCTTTGATCACCCCGGCATCGAGCTTGGAAATGTCCACCAGGGTGCCGAGCAGGTTCTCCACATCTTCCAGCGAATTGCTGACGTTACGTACCAGGTGGGCACTGTCTTGCGGGTCGCGGCGCTCCAGCAATGCGCTGGTGAACAGCCGCGCCGCATTCAGCGGTTGCAGCAGGTCGTGGCTGACCGCTGCGAGGAACTTGGTTTTCGACAGGTTGGCCTGTTCGGCCTCGCGCTTGGCCTCGCGCAGGCGAGCCTCGGCTTGGCTTCGCTCTTCGATTTCACGCAGCAACTGGTCGTTGAGGCTGGTCAGTTCGGCGGTGCGTTCACGCACCCGCTGCTCCAGGTGCTGATAGGCCTGGTGCAGCGCCTGGGCAGTGTTGCGCCGCTCGGTAATGTCGCGGATCAACACGAAGATGCCCACCACCTCGCCGCTGGCCAGGCGGTTCGGCACGTAGGAGCGCAGCATGTAGCGTTCCTGGCCATTGATATTGGTTTCGGCAAATTCGAAGGTGACGCTCTCCCCCGCCAGCGCCCGCGCCACATAGGCTTCCAGGCGCTGGTAATGCTGTTCGCTGTGGGCCTCGCGCAGGCTCTGGCCAAGCATTACGCCGTGGGGCCAGCAATACCATTCTTCATACACCTTGTTGGTGAACTCGTAGACCAGATCGGCGTTCAGGTAAGCGATCAGCGCCGGTACATTATCGGTAATCAGGCGAATCTGGTGCTGGTGGGCGGTCTCGGCCCGCTGCCGGGCCTCGCTGAGCAAGCGGTTGACGGCCTTGAGCTCGGCCATGGCCTGGTTCAGGGCATCGGTGCGTTCACGCACCTGCTCGGCCAGCACCACGGAATGCTGGAACGCCGCATAGGGGTCGTTGCCCCTTGTTACTCCAGACTCGATGCGTTCGATCAACGCACCGTTGATCCGCTGCAGCTTCTGGTTTTCGTGCTGCAGCCGGGTGACCTCGGCCTGCAGTTCAGCGCCCGACAGGAGGCCGGTTGCGGGCAATGGCGACCCCGGTGAAGGTCTGGTTGATGTGCATGCCATTGAACTGTTCTCCGTAGGTGTTGAAGCCGATCACCCGCTGCTCACGCAGAAACGCGCCGACCGGTTCCAGGCCATGCCGGGCCTCCAGTTCCAGCCGCCGCAGGAAGCAATCACAACCAATGGTCAGCAGCAGCGGCCCGAGGCGCTGACGCAGGCCGTCGAACAGCTGGTGCAGGTTGGGCAATAGCGGGCCCGGGGTCATGGCCGTGAGCACGATGCCGTTTTCCACTGCACAGTAGAAACTCAGGCTCAGGTCCGGGTGCACCTGCTGGATCGCCCGCACGTAGTACTGGTCGTGAATACGTACAGCCAGCGGGTGGGCGGCGAACACCCGATGGTCAAGCGCAGCCACGGGTACGCCGATGTGGCGGGCGTACTCTTCGGCTGCGGGCTCGGCATTCAGTTCGAAAACCCGGCGCTGGGCGCTGTCGGCGCCGGTTACCACCAGCTTTTCCTGGCGCGGCAAAATGTGGTGCGTGGTGAACACTTCAAAATCGAGCCAGGTGTTGACCAGCACCACCACGGCCGCACCGTTGTGAAACGCGCCGCCGTAGTACACATGGGTGCGGGTGAGGTAGTTGTCGTCACCGGCTGAACCGCCAAAATGCGGGATATCACCCAAGGCCGCGCTGAGGGCGGCGAGCACCATTTCCTCACGGCTGGACAAGCCATCGAGCAAGGTCAGGGCAAAGCTGTGGCCCTTGATCGGTGCCAACGTATTGCTGCGGCAGGTGCCGACCAGGCGCTCGACCATCTGCTGCGCGTCGATCAGGCTGAAGTGCTCCATTTCATCGATCAGCGCGGTGGCGATGGAAAAGTGCCGGTGATCAAAGCCTACCGCTGTGACGCAGTTACGGCCGTACCCCTGGGGCGTGATTTCGCCGGCGCTGGTGCAACCGACCAGGCGGATGCCGCCGAAACCCTGCTCCAGGGCCTCGCCCAAGGCCTGCAAGTCGTATTCGGCGGAACAGAAGAACAGCACGAAACCCAGGTGCGGGTGCAGCAATTGCCGCGCCAGGTCCTGGGCGGCCAACCGGGCGTCGGTGGCCTGGGACATGGCGCTGACCACACCGTCGTTTTGAGCCTGCTGCATTGGGGTCTCCGGCGCGGGGTGGCTGAGTGGCAAGTGTACGAAGGTGTTTGCGGGGGACGAATGCTACTTGGGTAGCGGGTGGGCGGTTCCATGGGCGTAAATGGCCATTTCATTTGGGGCCGCTTTGCGGCCCATCGCCGGCAAGCCAGCTCCCACAGGGACCGCGTAAAGCCGGAGATCAGCACTGTACCTGTGGGAGCTGGCTTGCCGGCGATGGGCTGCGCAGCAGCCCCAAAAATCTACCAGGTCAACACCGCACCCACTGCAAAGGTATCGGTGTCTTCGTTCTGCGCACTGGTGTCATGACCATCGATGGAAAACTGGTTGTACTCGGCCACCAGCTTCAGGTTGTCATTGACGTCATGGAACAGTGCCACGCCACGGGTCTCGTAGTCCGCACCGCTGCCCACCGCGCCGTTGCCGTCGTCCTTGGTCTTGCCATACGACAAGGCAATGCGGTTCTTGCCGACCTTGTACGAACCCTGCAACAGGTAGCCGTCACTGTCGACGTTACGCAAGACCGGTTCGCCAGCGTTGTTGGTAAAGAACGGGTTGATACCCTTGGCCTGGAACCCCGAGCCGGTCAGCGACAGCCCGCCCATCTTCGCCTGCACGCCATAGCCAACACCTTTGGACGTGATCGTCTCTACCGTCGAGTCGGTGTTGTCGGAGGTCTGGTAGCTGCCGTTGACCCAGCTGTAGATCTGCGCCCCGCCCAGGTCGAACTGGTAGGTAATCTCGCTCTCGGTACGCGGGTTTTCCTGGTAGGCCTTGCCGGTCGGGCTGCTGTCGTTGGTGTCCACCGGGTCCATGATGCCCACCGCCACGCGCAGGCCGTCCATTACCGGGGTGCGGTAGGTGATCTGCGAGGTGGGGAACGGGTATGGGTAGCCACTGCCGATGTTGCCGAACGACACCCCGCCGCCGTCCACCAGCCCCAAGGTGTCACTGACCTGGCCGTAGCCGGCCAGCAGTTCGTCGAGCAGGATGTTGGAACGGGCGAACAGCCCGAAGTCCTTGCCGATCAACACCTCGCCCCACTCGGGATTGGCCACGGTGCCGTAGAACTGACGCACGTCGATGGCGGTGTCGGTGCCGTTGGTTTCACTGTCGTTGATGGTGACCCAGAACGAGGCACGTGCGCCGAGCTTCAGGTCATCCACCTGCTTGCCCATGTTGAAGCCCAGATAGTTGGGCAAGAAGCCCATTTTCACCCGCGACTGGCGGCGATCGAACTGCTCGCCTTCGCGGTCGACCTTGCTGTTGACGTAGAAGGCATTGATGTAGCCGTCGGTGGAAAAGGTGGTCTGGTCTTTGTCGTACAGCATGATCTCGGCTTCGGCGACGCCACTCAGGCCCAGGGCAGAAAAGCTGGCAATGGCGGCGGCGAGGAAACGAGGCGGCAGGTGCTTATTGTTGTTGTACATGGCGCGCTCCAAACAGGGGGACTGGATGTCGGAGGCGATTATCAGAAGTGGGTAAATGGCCGGGTACGCTGCTTTGGGGCGGGGTGTTGGGTGCTTTGGATTGGAGGGTGGGGTGCGATGATTTGGTGCTGGTACCAGGTTGGGGCAGGATGCAGGACTTAGGGTGTACGCATGAGTGACTGGCAAGTATCAATACACCTGAACGAAATAGGGCCGCTTTGCGGCCCATCGCCGGCAAGCCAGCTCCCACAGAGATGGACTGCCCCCCAAAAGTTGGACAGTTTTAGCCAGTGGTCTGAGTCCTGTAGCTCACAGGGCTCAGGCCATTGAGTTTCAGCCTGATGCGGTCATGGTTGTAGTAGTGAATGTACTCATCCAGTCCCGCTTTTAGTTCCTCGACACTCTCAAAGCGATTCAGGTAGAAAAACTCCGACTTGAGCGTGCCGAAGAAGCTTTCCATCGCCGCATTATCCAGGCAATTGCCTTTGCGGGACATGCTCTGCTTCACACCTCGTGCGGCAAGTTTGTGACGGTATTGAGCCTGCTGATAATGCCACCCTTGATCT